>JAYFRU010000375.1:0-3682 GCA_040946965.1 Burkholderia sp.
AAGATCCTCACTTGCATGCTGCCTCGAATCTGAAAAATAGCGTTTCCCCATCACACTTTTCCGCGAAGACCCATTTCGAAAAACTTGCCCTCGGTGGGCATGAATCGACCGAACATGAATTTTCCGGGTATTTGTCAAATTACTGTCATAAAAAGCGATGCCATTGTACCGTTTCCCGGAAATGCGGATGAGGCGATCGCCTGGGCTGCGACGAGATACAATGCTTCGCGGCCCAGGGCTTTACAAGCGGGCCTTAGTCGCTCTGGAAATGCTGCGAGCCCGCAAAATTGTCGAATTTCGTGTAAGGCCCCAGGAACGTGAGCCGAACGGAACCGATCGGGCCGTTACGCTGCTTGCCGATGATGATCTCGGCGGTGCCCTTGTCGGGGCTGTCCGGGTTGTACACTTCGTCGCGGTAGATGAACAGGATCACGTCCGCATCCTGTTCGATGGCGCCCGATTCGCGCAGGTCCGACATCACCGGACGCTTGTTGGGCCGTTGCTCCAGGCCGCGGTTGAGCTGCGACAGCGCGATCACCGGCACGTCGAGCTCCTTGGCCAGACCCTTCAGCGAACGCGAGATTTCGGAGATTTCCGTGGCCCGGTTCTCGCCCTGCGAGGAACCCGACATCAGCTGCAGATAGTCGACCACGATCAGGCCGAGCTTGCCGCATTGCCGCGCCAGGCGTCGCGCGCGAGAGCGCAGCTCCATCGGGTTCAGGCTGCCGCTCTCGTCGATGAACAGCTGCGCCTCGCTCATCTTCTGCACCGCGTGCGTGAGTTTCGGCCAGTCCTCGTCGGTCAGCCGCCCGGTGCGCATGCGGTGCTGGTCGAGCCGGCCGACCGAGCCGAGCATACGCATCACCAGCTGGCTGCCTGGCATTTCCATCGAGAACACCGCCACCGGCAGGCCGTATTCGACGGCCACGTATTCGCCGATGTTCATCGAGAAGGCGGTCTTGCCCATCGACGGTCTTCCGGCCACGATGATCAATTCCCCACCGTGCATCCCCGAGGTCATCCGGTCCAGGTCGACGAAGCCGGTCGGCGTGCCGGTCACATCGCTCGGATTGGCCGTGTGGTAGAGCGTGTCGATGCGCTCCACCACCTGGGTCAGCAAGGGCCCGATCTCGAGAAAACCCTGGGTGCCGCGCGCGCCGTCCTCGGCGATCGAGAACACCTTCGACTCCGCCTCGTCGAGCAGTTGCCGGACTTCCTTGCCTTGCGGATTGAAGGCGTCGGCCGAGATTTCGTCGGCCACCGAGACCAGCCGGCGCAGCACCGCGCGATCGCGCACGATTTCCGCATAGCGGCGGATATTGGCCGCGCTCGGCGTGTTCTGCGCCAGTGCGTTCAGGTAGGCCAGGCCGCCCACGTCGTCGGCCTTGCCGGCCGTGACCAGCGCCTCGTAGACGGTCACCACGTCGGCCGGGCGCGTGCCGGCGATCAGCCGGCCGATGTGCTCGTAGATCAGCCGGTGGTCGTACCGGTAGAAATCCTGTTGCGACAGAAAGTCGGCGATGCGGTCCCAGGCTGCGTTGTCGAGCAGGAGGCCGCCCAGCACCGATTGCTCGGCCTCGACCGAGTGCGGCGGAACTTTCAGCGATTCGAGCTGGGGATCTTGCGGCGCGTTCATGGCTTGGGATTATCGCGAAATGCGAGGGGAGGCGCCAGCGGCAGGCGGACGAAATGCGGACGAAAACAAAAAAGGCAGGGCCGGTTTCCCGGACCCTGCCCTTTCGTGGCGCGGGCGATAAGCTGCCCGCGCCTGGAACAGCGTGACGCTTAGGCGTGGTCGCCGATCACGTTGATCGTGACGTCGACGACGACGTCCGTGTGCAGCGCGACTTGAACGCCGTGCTCGCCGATCATCTTCAGCGGGCCTTCCGGCAGGCGGACCTGCGCCTTCTCGACTTCGTAGCCTGCCTTCTTCAGCAGTTCGGCGATGTCGCCGTTCGTCACCGAGCCGAACAGACGGCCATCGACGCCCGACTTCTGCGTGATCTCGAACGACTGGCCAGCCAGCTTCTCGCCGACTGCCTGCGAGGCCGACAGCTTCTCGGCGGCGACCTTCTCGAGTTTCGCGCGGCGGACTTCGAATTCAGCGACCGCGTCCTTGGTCGCGCGGCGAGCCTTGCGATTCGGGATCAGGAAGTTGCGTGCGTAGCCGTCCTTGACCTTGACGATGTCGCCGAGGTTGCCCAGGTTCGCGACTTTTTCCAACAGAATGATTTGCATTCGAATTCTCCTTATTGCGTCGCCGGCCTTAGGCCTTGTGCTGGTCCGTGTACGGCAGCAGCGCGAGGAAACGCGCGCGCTTGATTGCCGTGTCGAGCTGGCGCTGGTAGTGCGACTTCGTACCCGTCAGACGCGCCGGCGTGATCTTGCCGTTCTCGCCGATGAAGTCCTTCAGCGTTTCCGTGTCCTTGTAGTCGATCTGCTCGACGCCGGCTGCCGTGAAGCGGCAGAACTTCTTGCGCTTGAAGAGCGGGTTTTGTTGCTGACGACGCTTGTCGAATTTCTTGCCAGTGGGACGGGGCATGATTCAGTCCTTTCCTATGTCCTGCAATGCTGTGATGTGAAACACCAGGGTTCGCGCGTTGCGGCTTCTTTTCGCCAGGAAACCGGTGAAGAGCGTCTCGACGCCCATCTCGCAGGCTTCCAGCTTGCCGCTGGCCTCGCCGGCCGCCATCGCCTCGATCGTCATTTCGACCTGTCGGCGGATGCCTGCCTCGACGACCTCCGTGCGGTGTTGCAGAGTGCAGCTCGCGATCGGAACGCCGGCGGGGGTGTAGCGCACCGCCTGTCGCTCGACGACGCTTGCCGTCAGTTGCAGCCTATTCACGGGGTTGACGCGATCCTTGGTGGCTTGACCTTGTGAGTCTTAAGCCTGCGCTTCGGTCGGCTGAGCTGCAGCCGCCTTCTTGGCTTCTTCGCGCTGAACTTCCTTCATCATCGGCGACGGGCCGGTTTCGGCCTTCTTCATCTTGACGATGAGGTGACGCAGCACTGCGTCGTTGAACTTGAACGCGTGTTCGAGTTCGTCGAGCGTAGCCTGGTCGCACTCGATGTTCAGGCAGACGTAGTGAGCCTTGGCGAGTTTCTCGATCATGTAGGCCAGTTGACGACGGCCCCAGTCCTCGACGCGGTGGATCTGGCCGCCGCGCGTGGTGATCGTGGACTTGTAACGCTCGATCATGGCGGGCACTTGCTCGCTTTGATCGGGGTGCACGATAAAGACGATTTCGTAATGACGCATACACACTCCTTCTGGATTGAAGCCACCCGGGCGTCGGAACTGGAACCGGTGTGGCAAGTGGTAAACCGAGTATCCTAACCCGAATGAGGGCCACACGCAACGGTTCCCTGCTTTCCCCCCGCGAATCGGCCGTGTTTTCAACGACTTGAGGTTTCCGGCCCGGCTCGGGCCGCCGCCGGCATGCCGCGACGCCCAGTCGATCCGGCCCCGAACCGCCGTCTCAGGGCGTGCCGCCCCAGTAACCGGGCCGCGCGTAGACCTCGCGCAGGTAGTCGATGAAGTAGCGCACCCACGCCGGCACGTAGCGCTGCTGTGGGTAGACCGCGAGGATGTCGTAGTCGGGCAGCGGCGTTGTTGCATAAATCGAGGATAAGGACGGAGTGACCTCCATGTTGTCGACCGCAGGCGATAGGGACGGACTGC
>JAYFRU010000376.1:0-3673 GCA_040946965.1 Burkholderia sp.
CCCCGGCGCGTGGGGAGGAGGAAAATTCGCTCATCCCGAGATTCTCGCTCCAGTGGCGCTAAGTGGATAGCCCTTAAAGGCTTACTGGCCTTCGCCGAACTTGTCGGCGATCAGCCCGAGCAAGGCGTCCATCGCTTCCTTCTCGTCGGCGCCTTCGGTCTCGATGGTCACGGTGCTGCCGATGCCGGCCGCCAGCATCATCACGCCCATGATGCTCTTGGCGTTGATGCGTCGGCCGTTGCGGGTCATCCAGACTTCCGACTGGAAATTGCCGGCGAGCTGGGTCAGCTTGGCGGAGGCGCGAGCATGCAGCCCCAATTTATTGACGATGGTCGTTTCTTGCTGAAGCATGGTGTTCCGTTCAGGTAGGGACAACCGGCGCCCCCGCGCCGGCGGAAGAAAGACGGACGCTCGCGCCAAACGGGCGGCCGCTCAATGCGTTTCGGTCTGCGGCTTGGGTTCGGGCGGAATCGGCGCGCACTCGCCGCAGCCGAGGCCCGGGCGCGGCGGCGGCGTGCCGGTCGCGACCTCGTGGATGCCATTGGTCGAACCGGCCAGCGCCTTCTCGACCAGCGTGTCGATCGGGGTGGTGCGGTAGCAGACCGAGCGCACCAGCATCGGCAGGTTGACGCCGGCCAGCACGCGCACCCCGTCGAGCTTGGCGAGCTGGCCGGCGATATTGGCCGGCGTGGCGCCGTACATGTCGGTCAGCACGAGAACGCCGTTTTCCTCGCGCAGCCGCGCGATCTCCGAGTGGGCGTAGGCCATCACCTGGGCCGGATCGTTATCCGCGAGTACGTCGATGGCGCCGATGCGCGCCGGCAGGCCGCCGTAGATGTGGGAGATGCACTCCCGCAATGCGGTGGCCAGCGGAGCATGAGCGATGATCAGGATGCCTGCCATGTCAACCTTGCAACAATGTCGGCCCGACCGTCGGACCGGATGCCAGGAATAAACCTACCGGGCGATCGGGCATTGTAGCAGGCCGATTTCGGGGCCAGTCCACATCGTGGGCCGGCCGCGCTGCCGATCCGGCGGCGGGGGACCTGCGCGGCCGCCGCCGGTGCAAAGCATTCATTTCAGCCGACCGTGCGCTCCAGTGCGTCGACGAACATCGCCGCGACGTCGAAGCCGGTCTGCTCCATGATCTCGCGGAAGCAGGTCGGGCTGGTCACGTTGACCTCGGTGAGCCAGTCGCCGATCGCGTCCAGCCCGATCAGCAGCAGGCCGCGCGCGGCCAGCACCGGCCCGAGCGCGGCGGCGATCTCGCGGTCGCGCTCGGTGAGCGGCTGGGCCACGCCCACGCCGCCTGCGGCCAGGTTGCCGCGCACCTCGTTGCCCTGCGGGATCCGCGCCAGCGAATACGGCACCGGCTCGTCGCCGATCAGCAGGATGCGCTTGTCGCCCGCCTTGATCTCGGGAATGAACTTCTGGATCATCAGCGAGCGGCGGCCGTCCTCGCCGAGCATCTCGACGATCGAACCCAGGTTCATGCCGTCCGCCTTGACGCGGAACACGCCCATCCCGCCCATGCCGTCGAGCGGCTTGACGATCACGTCGCCGTGCTCGGCGTGGAAGGCGCGCAGCCGCGCCACGTCGCGTGTGACCAGGGTGGGCGCCACGAACTGCGGGAATTCGCCGATCGCGAGTTTCTCCGAATGATCGCGGATCGCCTGCGGGCGGTTGACGATCTTCGCCCCGGCGCGCTCGGCCATCTCCAGCAGCCAGGTGGAGGTCACATACTCCATGTCGAACGGCGGGTCCTTGCGCATCAGCACCGCGCCGAAGGACGTCAGCGCGCGCGACCCGGCCGCGCCGGCCTCGAACCAGGCATCGCGATGCAGGTCGGCCGTGTCGCCGACGATCGTCACGCGCCGCACGTCGGCCTCCACCGAGCTGCCGGTCCAGGCCAGCTGCTGCGGCTCGCAGGCGTAGATCGCGTGCCCGCGCCGCGCCGCCTCGGCCATCATCGCGTAGGTCGAATCCTTGGAGATCCGGAAACGATCGAGCGGGTCGGCGATAAAGAGAATGTCCATGCGGGTCCTGGTGATGGCTGGCTGAGGTGTCGTGTCGGGCGGGATTTCGCGCGGGCGGGCCCGCTCAGACCTGGATCGCCTCGGGATCGGTCTTCTCGAGCTCGATCGAGGAGGCGAGCAGGCCGAGCCGGCCGACCACGCCATACATGTAGAAGCGGTTCGGCGGCGCCGCGCCCGGCTTGGCGTGCGCGTCCGGCAGGGCGGTGTGCTCGAAGCCGAGCGGCACGTAGTGCATGCCCGGCGCATTGAGGTTCTGGTCGCGTTCGCGCGCCGAGTGGGTGCGGTAGGAGCCGCCCACCACGTAGCGGTCGATCATGTAGACCACCGGCTCGGCCACGTCGTCGCCGATCCGCTCGAAGGTGTACACGCCTTCCTGCACGACCACGTCGCTGACCGGCAGCCCGGCCTTGGTCTCGGACATCTGGGCGCGTTCGAGCTTGGTCATGCCGCCGATCTCGGAGGCGTCGTGCACGGTCATCACGCCCCGGCCCGCAGTGCCCGCGTCGGCCTTCACCACCACATAAGGCTTCTCGCTGATGCCGTACTCGCGATACTTGCGCGCGATCTTCTTGAGCACCGCGTCGATTGCGTCGGCCAGCGCCTCGCCGCCGTTGCCGGCCTGCCAGTCGATGTCGCCCACGTGGGCGAAGTAGGGATTCACCATCCAGGGGTCGACGCCGACCATCTTCGCGAACTTCTTGGCCACGTCGTCGTAGCAGGCGAAGTGGGTCGACTTGCGGCGCACCGCCCAGCCCGCGTGCAGCGGCGGCAGCAGGTACTGCTCGTGCAGGTTCTCCAGCACGTCCGGAATCCCGCCCGACAGGTCGTTGTTGAGCAGGATCGAGCAGGGATCGAAATTCTTCAGGCCCAGGCGCCGCTGCGAGCGCTCGAGCGGCTCCAGCACGATCTTCTGGCCGTCAGCGAGCGTGATCGGCGTGACATCGGTCACGCTCGGATCGAGCGAGCCGAAACGCACGTTGAGCCCGGCCTGGCGCATGATCGCGGCCAGCCGTGCGACGTTCTCGAGATAGAAGGCGTTGCGGGTGGGCAGTTCCGGGATGACGAGCAATCCTTTCGCATCCGGGCAAATTTTTTCAATCGCGGCCATCGCCGCCTGCACGGCGAGCGGCAGCACTTCCGGCGGCAGATTGTTGAAACTGCCGGGGAACAGATTGGCGTCGACAGGCGCGAGCTTGAAGCCGGCGTTACGCAGGTCGACCGAACAATAGAACGGGGGCGTGTGTTCCTGCCACTCGAGGCGGAACCAGCGTTCGATCG
The DNA here is from genome assembly GCA_040946965.1 of Burkholderia sp. GTDB lineage: Bacteria > Pseudomonadota > Gammaproteobacteria > Burkholderiales > Burkholderiaceae > Burkholderia. Next base: position 3,315 of record JAYFRU010000376.1, read on the forward strand.
CCGGCGTCGCGTCGAGGATTTTCCGCTCCAGCTCGAGCAGCGGACCGTTTAACGCCGTAACGAGGTGGGGAACCATGAATCACTCGCGAACAGGAGAAAAAAGATTGTAGAGCAATTACCTTGCCCATTTGGGGATTGTTCCCGGCTTCGCAAGGAAACACCGTATCTTTTTCTCGCTATTGACCCGATAGCCGGAAGGGTTATCCCGGCGCGGGATCGCGCGATTCATCACGAGGACATGGCCGGCAGATAGGACCGCAACCGGTCGTTCAAAACACCCGGTCATCGAGTAGGGGACGGGGTTACCCCCGTCGCCCTCTCACACCACCGTACGTGCGGTTCCGCATACGGCGGTTCAT
>JAYFRU010000377.1:0-3665 GCA_040946965.1 Burkholderia sp.
ATTCGCTCCGTCAATCTAAACGCGACCAGCATGCTTTGGAAAAACCTGCTTCGGGAAACGGTCCGGCCGAGCCGCTTGCATGCCGCGCGGCTCGCGCTGGCCTTCAACGGCAATCCGGCCTGGAAGGACGAGATGCCGAGGATCGTGGCGGGGCTGCTGGCGCTGCAACGCAACGGCGCCTGGCAGACCACCACCTCGAACCTGCTCGGCGAGCTTGCCGTCGAACGCTTCTCGCGCACCTACGAGACCACGCCGGTCACCGGGCGCACCGCGCTGTGCCTCGGCGAGGTCGAGCGCAGCATCGCCTGGGGCGGCGCGGGAACCACTGCCTCGGCAGCCTCCGCGAGCGCCGCCTCGCCCGTCACGGCGGTAGCCGCCGCGCCCTCGGCGGCGGCCTCGACGCCGGCCGCCACGCGCAACGCGGCGGCGCGCTCGACGCTGCTGCCCTGGCCCGCCGCGCCGCATGCGCCGCTCACGCTGTCGCTGACGCAGGACGGCACCGGCAAGCCCTGGGCGACGATCCAGAGCCTCGCGGCCGTGCCGCTCAAGCGCCCGGTGGTATCCGGCTACCGGATCACCAAGACGCTCACCCCGGTCGATCCGGCCGTGAAGGGCGCCTACACGCGCGGCGACCTGGTCCGCGTGCATCTCGACATCGACGCGCAGGCGGCCATGACCTGGGTGGTGATCAACGATCCGGTGCCGGCCGGCACCAGCATCATGGGTTCCGGCCTGGGTCGCGATTCGGAAGCCGCCACGCAGGGCGAGAACAATCGCGACGGCGCCTGGCCGAGCTTCGTCGAACGCGACTTCGACGGCTATCGCGCCTATTACAGCTACTTGCCGGCCGGCAAGACCTCGATCGAATACACCATGCGGCTCAACGCGGTGGGCAGCTTCGGCCTGCCGCCGACGAGCGTGGAGGCGCTCTACGCGCCCTCCGCCTACGGCATGCTGCCGAATGCGCCGATCGTGGTGCAGCCGGTGGCGGGCCAGCAGCCGTGAGCCTCGGCACACCGTTGCAGTCCGCGCGCCACGCCCGGAGCCGGCGCCGGCTCCGGCACGCGCCGGGCGCGCTGCGCCTGCTGCTGGCCGGTGCCCTGCCCGGCGCTGCCTGCGCGGCCCAGGTGGTGCCGAGCTATGACAGCGTGCGGCGCGACTTCCGCAGCTCCCACTGGATCCTGCTGGCACGCGACGGCACGCCCTTGCAGCGCACCCGCGTCGACACCGGCGAGCGGCGCGGCGACTGGGTCGCGCTGGCCGACATCTCGCCGGCGCTGCGCGAGGCGATCGTGGTTTCCGAGGACCGGCGCTTCTACGAGTACAGCGGCGTGGACTGGCGCGGCATCGCCGGCGCGGCCTGGGCGAACCTGTGGAATTCACGCACGCGCGGCGCCTCGACCATCACCATGCAGCTGGCCGGCCGGCTCGGCGACAGCTCGCGTCATTCGGGGCAGCGCTCGCTGCCGCAGAAGGCCGGCCAGGCGATCGACGCGCTGTGGCTGGAGCGCGCCTGGCGCAAGGACCAGATCCTCGAGGCCTACCTGAACCTGGTGCCGTTCCGCGGCGAGTCGGTGGGCTTGTCGGCGCTGTCCTGGTCGCTGTTCGGCAAGGCGTCCTCGGGGCTCGACGAACGCGAATCGGCAGTGACCGCCGCGCTGATCCGCGCGCCCAACGCGAGTTATCCGAAGGTGGCCGAGCGTGCCTGCCGGATCCTGCGCGACATGCGACAGGGCGGCGAGGGCTGCAAGGGCCTCGACGGCTTCGTGCAGCTGGCCTTCGCGCGGCCCGCGCCGCCCTCCTCGACATTCCGGACGGCGAGTCGCTGGCGCCGCATTTCGCGCGCCGCTTGGCGGCCGAAACCTATCCCCAGCCCGGCGCGCGAATCCGCTCGACACTCGACGTGGGCCTGCAGCGTGACGCGCGCGATGCGCTGACACGCGCCCTGATCGAGCTGAACGCGCCGCCGCAGTCGCGCAACGTGCAGGACGGCGCAGCGGTGGTGATCGACAACGCCAGCGGCGAAATCCGCGCCTGGGTGGGCTCCTCGGGCGCGCTGTCGGCGGCGCGCGAGGTCGATTCGGTGCTGGCGCTGCGCCAGGCCGGCTCGACGCTCAAGCCCTTCCTCTATGCACAGGCGATCGACGAACGGCGCCTGACCGGCGCCACCCTGCTCGACGATTCGCCGGTCGACCTGGCCGCTGGCGGCGGCCTCTACGTGCCGCAGAACTACGATCACGACTTCAAGGGTTGGGTCAGCGTGCGCAGCGCACTCGGCTCCTCGCTGAACGTGCCGGCGGTGCGCACCCTGGTGCTGGTCACCCCGCACCGCTTCTCGCGCACCCTCACCTCGCTGGGCCTGCCGCTGACCGAGGAAGGCGACTACTACGGCTACAGCCTCGCGCTGGGCAGCGCCGACGTCTCGCTGCTGACGCTGACCAATGCCTACCGCGCGCTGGCCGACGGCGGCCTGGCGCTGCCCACCTTCGACCTGCCGCGCAGCGGCGCGCAAGCGGCCTCCAAGCCTGCCGGCAAGCGCGTGTTCAGCGCCGAGGCCAGCTTCATCGTCACTGACATGCTGGGCGACAACAACGCGCGCACCCGCACCTTCGGCTTCGACAGCCCGCTGGCCACGCACGTGTTCTCGGCCGTCAAGACCGGCACCAGCAAGGACATGCGCGACAACTGGGCGGTCGGCTACACCGCGCGCTACACGATCGGCGTCTGGGTCGGCAACGCGGACGGCTCGCCGATGCGCGAGGTGTCGGGCGTGACGGGCGCCGCGCCGGTGTGGGCGGCGCTGGTCGGGCGGCTGCATTGTGATGGCGGCCGCGCCACGCCGCAGCCGCCGGCCGGCGTGGTGCGCGAGCGCGTGGATTTCGAGCGCGCGATCGAACCCTCGCGCGACGAATGGTTCGTGCGCGGCACCGAAACCAGCCAGGTGCGGCTGGCGGCCGGCGCGGGCGGCTCGACCGCCGCGACCGCCGATCGGGCACGCGCGGCCACGGCGCGGATCCGCAACGTCTCGACCGCTGCCGCTGCTGGCGCGCGGGCGCCGCTTGCGATCGCAGCGCCGACCGACGGCACCATCTTCGCGCTCGATCCCGACATCCCGCCGCACAACCAGCGCGTCTGGTTCGAGCGGATATCGGGCAACGGGGGACGCGGCAGTTGGCGGCTCGACGGCCGCGTGATCGGCCATGGCGAGCGCCTGGCCTGGCTGCCCTGGCCGGGCCGCCATCGATTGGAACTGCTCGACGCGGGCGGCAAGCCGGTCGACCAGGTGGCCTTCGAGGTGCGCGGCGCGGTGGCTCGCCCAGGCGCGAACGCACCCGGCAGCCGCTGAGCGAATCAGCTCGGCGCGGCGGCACCGGCCGGCCGCGCCGACCGGCATCAGGCATCGATCAAGGCGAATCCGCGCGGATCCAGCGCCCGGCGATCACGCCGATCACCACGGTCGCGCCATAACCGGCCGCCAGCACCACGGACGGATCGGTATCGGGCCGCCCCGCGCGGCGACCAGCGCCGTCCCCAGCAGCACGATCAGCAGTCCTGTCAGCCATCTCATCGTAAGCGCTCAGCGAACCTGCTCTTACGGCGCAGAAGCCAGCGAGGTACACCTGGTATTTTCAGCGCACTGAGGAGGCCATGGCTTGGGAGGCCCC
>JAYFRU010000378.1:0-3659 GCA_040946965.1 Burkholderia sp.
GGCGCTGCCGCTGGCGCAGACGGCCGACGACTACGAAGCACTGCTGCCCTGGAAACTCGGCAAGCCCGTCCGCAAGCTGAAGGCGTAAGCGCTAGCCGATCAGCCGCCGAGGCGCAAGGGGCGGGTTCGCTGATCGCTTACGATCCATCTCCGCTTGCAGCGGGCCGAACAGAACGGGCGGAAGGTGTTTTCCGGAACCCAGCGGACTTGTTTTCCGCAGGCCGGGCATTTGACGGCGAGAGTCACGATGTCAGAGATTACAGAGCGTCAACTGAAACGGCACGTCGATATCGACCGCGCGTGGCCGCACGTCGCCGTCCTGGACGGTGAAGCGCACCCACAGCATGTACTTGTTGGCGCTGGCTTCGGGGATCACATGGAGTTCCGGCGGCACGCGCACCTGCATCAGCTGGTACGTGCGCCCCGACAGCATCTGCTGGTAGCTGCCCTGCATCGCCATCACCTTCGAGGCCTGGCCCGACTCGCGTGCCAGGCGTAGCACGATGGTGGCCGCGTCGCGCAGCGGCAGCAGGGGCATTGCCCACTTGGTGATGTCGTGGCGCCGCTGCTCGGCGGGCCATTGCTGCCAGGCGTAGTACGAGGGCAGGTCGAACTTGCAGGTGCCGCCCGGGATCACGGCGCGGCTGCGGATACTGCCGAGCCATTCGTTGTCGAGCAGATGCTGGCCGGTCTTGCCCTGCATCTGGCCGAGATTGGCTAGGGTCTGCTCGATTTCGCCGAGCACCGCCTCGAGCGCGTTCTGCTCGATGCTGGGATTGCCGCGAAACGGCGCGAGCGTCTGCCGCTGGCGCTCCAGTTCCTTCATCAGGTCCGACTTGAGGTCCGCCCGGCCCGCGACTTCCGCGATTTCGAACAGCGTCGTCAGCGCCACGTGATGCTCCCTCGGATCTTCCTGCGACAGGAAGAACGTCAGGCGCTCGAACAGGTCTTCGAGGCGCAGCAAAGTGCGGATGCGTTCGTTGAACGGATACTCGTAAAGGATCAAGCGCGCTCGCCTCGGGCGTTGGGACAAAGGACCAGAATTGCTGGACATTCTAATGCCCACGCTCAGGCGTCGCAATCGCGCCTTGCGCCCGGGTTCGCGCGGGCGTGGCGCTTGCTCGCCCCCGCGAGTGCCCGGCCCGGCGGGGCCGGGAACATTCAGGACTTCGATGCGGCCAGCGCGAGGTAATGCGCGTGCAGGGCCTCGATGCGGGAATCGAGCGTCGCGTCGGGCGCGGCCTCGTTGAGGATTACGTCGTCGGCCGCCGCCAGGCGGGCCGCGCGCGTGGCCTGGCGTGCCACGATCGCCTCGACCTGTTCGCGTGCGAAGCCGTTGCGTTGCATGACGCGCGCGATCTGCGTCTCGACCTCGCAATCGACCACCAGCACGCGATCGACGCGATTGCGCCAGTTGCCCGACTCGACCAGCAGCGGGACCACGAAGATCACATAGGGCCCGTTCGCTCGCGCGGCCTGCTGCTCAGTTTCGGCGCGGATCAGCGGATGCGTGATGGCCTCGAGCCGCTTGCGCGCGGCCTCGTCGCCGAATACCAGCGCGCGCATCCGGGCGCGGTCGAGCGAACCGTCGGCGGCCGCGAAGGCCGGGCCGAAGGCGGCGACGATCGCCGGCATCGCGGCGCCGCCGGGCGCGGTGACCTGGTGCGCGATGGCATCGGTGTCGACCAGGGTCGCGCCGCGCGCGCCGAAACGGTTCGCGACCGTGGTCTTGCCGCTGCCGATGCCGCCTGTCAAGCCCACCGAGAACATGGGGTCAGCCTCCGCTCATCAGGTAGAACGGCGTGCCGTGCAGCAAGGTGAGGATGCCGCCGAGCGCGAGGAACGGCCCGAACGGCAGCGGTTCCTCGTAGCGCATGCGCCCGCGCCGCATCGCGACCAGGCCGACCGCCGCGCCGGTGAGGGCCGCGATCAGCAGCACCTGGGGCAGCGCGATCCAGCCGAGCCAGGCGCCGAGCGCGGCGAGCAGCTTGAGATCGCCGTAGCCGATGCCCTCGATGCCGCGCAGCAGCTTGAACAGCCAGAACACGCACCAGAGGAACAGGTAGCCGGCGATCGCGCCGATCACGGCCTCGCGCAGGTCGACGAAATTGCCCCACAGATTGACGAGCAGCCCGGCCCACAGCAAGGGCAGGGTCATCGAGTCGGGCAGGTAGCCGGTCTTGATGTCGATCAGGCTCATCGCCAGCAGCATCGCGCAGAGGCCGAAGGCGGCCAGCGCGGCCGGGCCCGGGCCGAACACGGCCAGCGAGGCGATCGCCAGCAGGCCGGAAACCAGCTCGACCAGCGGGTAGCGAGGGCTGATCGGCGCGTGGCACTGCGCGCAGCGTCCACGCAGCGTCAGATAGCTCAGCACCGGTACGTTTTCCCAGGCGCGCAGCACGTGGCCGCAGTGGGGGCAGGCGCTGCGCGGCGCCCACAGGTCGTAGCGCAGCGGCAGGTCGTCGTCGGGGGCCGGGTCGCCGCCGGTGGCCTCGGCGAGTTCGGCCTGCCAGGCGCGCTGCATCATGATCGGCAGGCGATGCGCGAGCACGTTCAGGAAGCTGCCGATCACCAGCCCGATCACGGTCGCGAACGCGTAGCGGACGGCGGCCGGCAGCGCGGCGAACGCGAGCGATGGATCGGCAAGGGCGAGGTACGAAGTCATCGGGAAGGCTGGGAAAAGGGGAAACGAGGGGTATCGGTGAGAGCCGGAACCGGGAGCGATGCTACACCACGTTGCCGAGCTGGACGATCGGCAGGTACATCGCGACCACCAACGCGACCACCAGCATGCCGAGCACGATCACTACCAGCGGCTCGCAGAGGCTCGTCAGGGCGCCTATCCGCTCGTCGACCTGCCGTTCGCAGAGTGAGGCGATGTCGGCGAGCATCGCGTCGCGCGTGCCCGATTCCTCGGCGACCGCGATCGGCTGGACCACCTCGGTCGGGAAGCAGCCGACCGCGCGCATCGCGGCGGCGAGTCGTTCGCCGCGCAGCAGGCGGGTGGCGATTTCACCTGTTGCTCGATCGAACACGGGGTTGCCGGTGGCCTGGGCGAGCGAGTCGAAGGCGTCGGCCAGCGGGGTGCCGGCACGCAGCAGGGTGCCGAGCGTGCGGCTCCAGCGCGCTGCCGCGAGGATGCGCGGCAGGGGGCCGGCGAGCGGCAGGCGCAGCGCGCAGCGCCCGGCCCGCGTGGCGGGCCTCGGCCGAGCGGCGCAGCAGCAGCGCGACGCCCGCGCCGGCGGCGAGCGCGCCCAGCGCGGCGGGCGGCCCGAATCGCATGAGCGTGTCGGACAGGGCGAGTACGAAGTGCGTCGGGGTGGGCAGGGTCGGTCGCGCCGAAACCCTCGAACACCTGGGCGAAGGTCGGCACGACCCAGGCCAGCAGCGCGACCGTGATGAGCAGCGCGAAGCCCAGCACGGCGAGCGGGTAGGCCAGTGCCCCGCGCACCCGCGCGCGCTGCGCGGCGCCGCGCTCGCGATCCTCGACCAGGCGCGCGAGCAGGGGGGCGAGCTGGCCGGAGGCTTCGCCGACCGCGATCAACTGCCGGAACATCGGATCGAACTGGCGCGGGGGTAATGCGTAAGCGACTCGGCGCGACCGTTTCCCTGTTCGCGCGCGCGTGGGGCATGATGGTGATGGCGTGGTGGAGTTCGTG
>JAYFRU010000379.1:0-3657 GCA_040946965.1 Burkholderia sp.
GTTAACAGGGGCTTCACCCCGGACCGTTGCGCGTAAACGTCACCGTGCCGCGGCTGATTTATGCAACAACGCCCTTCTGGTGAGCTTCGCGCACTCGCCTGACGTCGTGATCGGCGCCGCAAATGACTGGTGGGCGAAAACAACGAGCATCCCTGAGATTCAGCGACAAGTGCTCGATACATGGGGGCGTCTGTTTGACGTTCCCGTGGTTCGGGCGACCAACATTTGAGAGGCGACTATGAAAGACCCACTTGATAAGAAAACACTGGATTTGGAGTTTCATCCGTGCGACTTCATGGCGACCGAAAGGGCCGCGAGCGTGGCGAAAGTCGATACGGCTGAATTCTGCAAGCTGGCGATTCATGTGATGACTCGCCGCACGCTCGATGGCGAGTGGCCCCCGAGTCTGCGGACTGGCCCGCAAGATGAACCTTGCGACCGCGGCCGTTCGTGACGCTCCCGTTCTCGCATGCGAGAACTTCATTGACCTGTCGTATGCGCAACCGAATTTTCATTGCCCTTTACAGCATCGCATTCGCCTGGACAGTGTGGCCGATAGTCAGTGTGCTGGTCACAAATGTGATTGCCGCGTCGTTGCATTGCAAGCTCAGTGAAGGCGGCCCATCGCCTTGTAGCTTGCGGGGCGTCGATATCAGCCACTATCTCTATGTCGGTGGCGTTGCATTTTGGCTTGCGTTGACCACCGTGCCGACCGGCGTACCCGTTCTCCTTCTGCTGGCGGCGCTTCACTTATTCTTGTGGGCGAACGCGAAAAGACGGGGCTGCCAATGAAGTACCGCGAGCTAAAATTGGGTGCAGAATGGGAGTGGAACGTAAGAGGGCTACACCGTCGCCCGAAAAAGACCGATGGGGGAACGATGAATCAGGATCACAACGACATTTCAACGCTCGACCAGGCAACGCCCGCCGAGGAGGCGAGGATCTGGACCGTGTTTGAATCGGAGTTGGCTCACGATGATGGTGTTGCTGCGCAAGAGCATCTGGCAGCTGGTCGGGCGATCTACGTCAGCGACCCCGACTATCCCGGCAGGGTTATCCGGCGCAATCCTGACGGCTCGCGCGACCTCATGACGCTCGATGAGAGCAACGGCATGCTTCGGAAAGAGCGGACTCTGTGAAGGCGCAACTGTGGGTTATTGCGGGGCCGAACGGCTCCGGCAAAAGCACCGTCGTCAAACGCTACCTCGCGGGCAAACTGCCCGTCATCAATCCCGACGACATTGCGCGCATCGAAAAGGTGGGGCCGATTCAGGCGGGCCGTCTCGCGATCGAGCGACAGAATCGGCTCCTGATGCGCGGCAAGAGCTTCGCATTCGAGACCACGTTATCCGGCAAGCGCGAACTGTGGGTGATGCAGAACGCGCGTGAACGCGGCTACAAGCTGAACGTCATTTTTCTGGCGCTGGACGGCCCGGCCCTCGCGGTCGGCCGGATCTCGGGGCGAGTTCTCGCCGGCGGGCACGACGTTCCCACACGTGACGTTCTCCGGCGCTTCCAGCGCAGTATTGAGAACCTTCCGGCCGCACTGGCGATGGCCGATCGCGCGTTCGTGTTCGATAACTCAGGGGATCGCAGGCGACTCCTGCTGTCGCTGGATCGCGGGAAAGTCAAGATGCTGCGCCGCGACCTTCCTGAGTGGGCGAAACCATATCTGTCGCAGTACCGCGGGCAGGATCAAAGTCGTACCCGCTAGGCATTCCCTGCCGCGCCGGCGCCCCACATTCATTCGATTAAAGCCCCGCTCCAAAAAGGTCGATATGCCTTTGCGGAGCGGGCGCATCTCGCCTACGTTCCCGCCTTGCCTGTCGGCAAAATGACTTGCCCTAAATGGTCATTTATATTACGATGATGACTATGGGCAAATGACCATAGGCGAATCATGGAAAACAATCAGGTATCGAAATCCGAATTCAAGGCCAAGGCGCTTGAATACTTCCGGCAGGTCGAAGCGTCAGGCGAAAGCGTGATCGTGACAGACCACGGAAAGCCCGCACTCGAAGTCCGGCCGTATCGCCATGTTCAGCGTAGCCCGCTGGACGTGCTGCGCGGTTCAGTGGTGCGCTATGAGAACCCGACCGACCCGGTGGGAGAGGGCGATTGGGAGGCTGCACAGTGATCGTCTTGGATACACACGCCTTGGTGTGGTGGGTCACTGGCGACGCGACATTGAGCAAGAAAGCAAAGGCTACGATCGACCGCGAGCTTGCGGGCGGTGAAGTCATCGTTTCGGCTATTTCGGCGTGGGAAATCGCGATGCTGGTCGAGCGCGAAAAGCTGGTGCTCTCGATGGAAGTCAGCGCGTGGCTGGCAACGGTCGCAGCTATCCAGTCGGTTCGCTTCGTCCCCGTGGACGTCGAGATAGCCGCGCGCTCGGTCGATCTTCCGGGAGAGTTTCACAAAGATCCGGCCGACAGGATGATCGTTGCGACGGCGCGCAAGTTTGCGGTTCCGCTTGTCACCAAAGACGAAAAGATCCGCGCCTACGCGCACGTTAAAACGGTCTGGTGATCTAGGGAGAACCTAGAACACAGTCTGCACAATGATTCATAGGAAAAAGAGAATGATGATGAAAAAAACTTTCGAAGGCGGTTTGGTGATCGGCGCTGGACTTGGAGCGAGCACTGTCATGTTCGCTCTCGCGATGTGTGAGGGTTTCACGACCGTCATGGGACTTGGCGCGGTCGCAATCATCGCTGGCCTGGTAGCAATGGTGTCAGTTTCGCGCCTCTCTGCACCGCGCGGCTGACCATCGGAAAAAGCTGATGCTCTGGACTGTCATCCAAATCAACAAGTAAAGGGCGATCATGGCGCTTGCACTTTGGGACGTGGTTGAGTCGTTGGAAGGGCGGGATATCGAGAAAATGTCCCCCGCGGCCGAAGCACAGTTCAAAGCGGACGCTATGAGTAAGTTTCGCGAAGCATCGGCGGTGTTACCTGCACTGCTGATTTCTGGCCCGCATGAGCTTGATCGTTTCATCTGGAGTGTTGAGCCGCCAGAATTTTCCTCGGAATGGATTGGCAGGTTCAGCATGAGGACTGTTGACTTGATGGAAGCGAATTTTGGCCAGTCCGAACGCCTCCGTATGGCGGCTGCGCTCTTTCCAGACGTTGAATTGGTGGTAGATCTTATGGGGGACTTCCACTATCCCGGTGGCATGAGCGTCTTCCCATTGTTAGCGATTGCTTTGCGCGTGACCGACGATCCTGCGCTATTCGCGTTCGAGAATACGGACAAGGCTTTGTGTGATGAACTTGTGAGGCTGGCTCGAAACAGCGGTTTCGAAATCAGAGTGCGAGCCTGTGAGGATGCTACTGACGATCTGATAGATCCCGATGATCTGAGTGATGCTCTGATAGAAGTCGCTCACGCGTCCCGCTCTGCCTCCGACGATGGGATTTTTTTCGAATCCGTCGAACTGAAAGTGAGCCTTCCCATTGCAAGCAGACCCTCGAACCATTCGGTGAATTTAGCGTTGCGATTATGCGGAACCATTTTCACGTCTTGCGCATTTCCATGAAGCCAAACACACGAATGGGACAATCGGTGTCCCACTCCAACTGGGCGTTGTTGCATAAATCAGGCGCGAGGACGGAGTAATGCCTTTGCTCATGATCTCAGCCGATGTGGACGGACTG
>JAYFRU010000380.1:0-3640 GCA_040946965.1 Burkholderia sp.
GAGCCGTTCGGGTCAATGATTGCGAACCGGGAGGCCGACATCAAGATTTGCGACTCCACATCGCCGCCGCTGCCGTTGACTCCTAGGGAGATGCCCGCCATGTAGGTGCGGCCGTCCCTAGTGATCTGCGTCTTTACGGTATAGAAAGCGGAAAGCTGCCCGTTTAGGTCTGCATATGAATTAGCTACAGTCTGCACGGCCGCCGTGTTGTCGTTTACTTTTGCCTGGACCGTTGTGATTTGCTGTGCTTGAGCGCTATCAGCAGTTGCCCGCGCCTCCGATTCGGTGCGCACTGCTGAAAGGATGCTGACGTTGGTATTGTTGAACTGCGCCGTTACCGTATCGACGCGCTGTGACAGCGCAAGGTCTGCTTCTGCTCGCGCGGATTGCTCAGACCACACCCCCGCGTAAATCGATGTTGATCCAGCCTTGTCCCCGGTGGCTCCTGCCATTGGGACATTAAGCTGTGCGGAGACCTTATCTACCCGCGCCGACAGCACCGCATCCGCATCTTGTCGAGCCTGCTGCTCTGACGTGATCGCAGCCGCATTATCGGAAACGTCTTGTCTGAGGCCCGGAATCTCCTTGATCGGGTCTAGCACATCCTTACCAAGCTGCGTCTCCCCAATCTTCCCAGCGAGGTAACTAAGAATGTCGGTTGCGTCGCTGCTGGACATGCCACGGATGCCTACTTGCGTGGTCGCCGGGAACCATGCACCGATGTTGCCCGTTGTGTCTACGAGGCGCACCCAGAAATACATTTCGTAGCCCGCTGACAGACCCAGCAGCTTAGTTGTATTCGTCGGGTAGCTGTAGCGGCCTTGATGGACTGCCTTGGAAAAGTCCGGGGTATGGCTAAAGTAGACTTCGGTGTAGGCAGTATCGCCCGAGCCTGTCGGAAACGCCCAGTCGAGGGAGACGGAAAACACCTGATCCGTGCTTGCTGTGAGGGCGGCTACTTGGGGCGGTGCGCCGGTTTTGCCTTGGAGTACGGTCTCCAGGGCGAACGCATACGGAGAGACGATATCCAGCGCGTTGACAGCACGGACGCGTGCCGTGTAGCGGCCCGTGTAAATGTTCGAGACATCGATAGACAAGCCACCTGTACGGCCGGCTGTAATCCAATCTCCGTTGTCCTTCCGAAACTCAGCAATGTATGCGATTGCGTTTGGTGCGGAGTCCCATGCAATCGTCATGTTGGTGCGCGTGATGCCTTGATCGATCACAACGAACTGCGAGAGACGCACATTCCCCGGTGCTTGCTGGGTATTCAGCGGCTGTCCTTGGATCGGGGCGGGGTCAATTGCCGCGCCACTATCTACGGCCGCATACTTTCCTGGCTCATGCTGAGTCGCTGAGATTTCAAAGGTGATGCCTTCTTTCTCGGAGACGCTAGTAACCCGGAATAGCTGTGCCTGTACCTTGCTGCTTTCTACCATCCATATCGCGCCCGCGAGGGGGAGCGTCTGGAACGCTTCGACGGTCTGAACAAGCCCGTTGTTTGCGGCCGTGATCGGCCGCTTTTGAGCAAGCCCAGTCGGCATGATTACCGTGAGCGTGTCTCCCGCCGCAATGTCGGGCGGTGCCTGATCTAGTGTTACGTGCGACGCATCTTGCACGCTGGCAAGCCGGCCGCCGATGCGCCGCCGCGCGCGGGCCGGATCAGCAACCGCGATGACTTGTCCGGGCTGTGCAAGCGTCCCGTCCATGCCGACCGCGAACGTAACGGCGTTGGTCTCGTAACGCGAGGTTAAGAGCGTCCAGTGGCCTACACGCTGCGCTTGGGATCGACTTGTGCATCCGAACGCGGTTACTTCCGCTTTGTTGATGCCGTACCGGGTGATACCGTCTGCGTCCTCGACGTACTCCACCGTTTGCTTATAGACGTTCGACGGATCGTTATACGTGACCAGTGCCGTTGTGTAGCGGGTACGTAGTGAGCTTCCGACGTACTTGAACTCGCCTTTGATGACGTTCGCGGCGGTGTAGACATAGACCGGATCGGACGGCATGTCCGCAGAGGCGATGACGCTGCCCGCCGACCAATATGCGATTCCACGGAAAACGCTCGCAAGGTCTTGGATAACCTTGATTGCATCTGCGCGCGTGGCGATATAGCAGTTGCAGGTGAAGCGCGGTTCCTGCCCACCCTTGCCATCCGAAACGAGAACATCGCAGTACCGCCCGATTTGGTACAACGCGTAACGGTCGAGCATGGTTGCATCAACGTAACGCCCGAGACCATAGCGCTTGTTAAGCACAAGGTCATAGAAAATCCACGCTGGGTTATCGGTCCAGCCGAACGAGAAAGTACCGTCCCATGTCCCGGTATACGCGCGAGTCTTCGGGTTGTAGTTCGACGGATACTTTACGAGGAGGCCGAGTAATTCGTAAGCCCGTGTAGGCATGCTGGAGAACTGCTCGGCATCTACTTGGAGAGCAACCAGCGCGCTATACGGATACGAGAGTTTGGCGTCGATGACTTCCGCGTAGCTAACAATGTTCGTCTTGTCTTGGATGTACTGCGTAGTTCCGTCTGGGGTTAGACGGACAACGCGGATCGTGTACTGCGACTTTGCGCCGGCGAGTTCGATCCGGTGAGACCGGGTGTAGGTCGAACTGGCTTTACCGTCGAACGCGGTATCTAGGACCGTAGAAAACGAACCGCCGTCTTTTGAAACTTGAATCTGATACGCAACGCGATACCCGTAGATGTTGCCGGTGTTCGTGTCTATCTTTGACAGGCCACTGACACTCAAGGTAATCCGAGCGGCGCTAAGGTCTACATTCGTAAACGTGTGTGACCACGGTTGCTGAGTCGTGAGCGCGACGCCTACTTGCGTTTCCGCTGCCGAACTTTCGAAGCCTGCGATATGCGTCTGGTCTACATAGCCCAGCCGGTAATCGAGTTGCTTGACGTTGAAGTTATACGAACCGTCCGCGTTCTGTAGCGGCGTGTCATTGAAGTACACACACTGCGCGGGCTGTAGATTGTCGGGGAATCCTGCAATCGGCCCCTCGCCTAGAAGGTCAAGAATCTGCGCATAGGCGGTGCTGCTTAGAGTGTCATCGGCCTCTGTGTGAGAGGAGCCTCCGCCACCTCCTTTACTACCGTGAATCAACGTCATTTGTCGGTTGCTGTAATCCCTTGGCTAATGACAGTGCTGCCAATACGCAATCGCCCATAAGGAAGGCCCACGGGGCCGCCTTGTTCGACCACGTTTTCCGCACCGTTGAAGTAGTACGATTGTTTTCGGTTGCTGCTACCGTTCGCTGCTGTAGCGTGCGGCGAGAGCATCTGAGCGACGCCCCCGAGTGCCATAGATGCACCAAGCAACATCATCTGTGTCCCGAACGGGTTTCCGAAAAACGACGTAACGGCCCCAACCGCAGCAAGCGCGACGCCTGCAATCGTTTGGAAAAGACCGCCGCGCTTGCTGCCTCGAATGATTGGGGCAATGCGTACCGTGTCGTCGCCCACGGGAGCGGGAATGTCGTCCTCGCCTATGTTGCGCCGGCCGACGAATATGGCGTACTCAATGCCGCGATCACGGCTCGTCATGAGTTCCCGCTCAAACCCCGGAACCATCGCGCATAGCGCTTTCAATGCATCTCGCGTGCTGCGAATCACGAAGCGATG
>JAYFRU010000381.1:0-3617 GCA_040946965.1 Burkholderia sp.
GCTTCGTCATCCAGAAAATTCGACACCATCTCGCCTGCAACTTGGGCAGTTGGTCCATTGATCAGCGTTTCCCTAGTTGCTGATGAAGACCATCCTGATCGTGGACGACGAGTTCGACATGCTGACCGTCTGGCGTCTGCTGCTGGAGCAGTGCGGCTATGCGGTGATCACCGCGTCGAACGGCGCGATCGCGCTCGACCGCGTGAAGGAGACCATGCCGGACCTGATCGTGACCGACTACATGATGCCGGTGATGACGGGCGCCGAGCTGTGCGCGGCGCTGGCGCGCGAGCCGAGCTGGCGCCGGATCCCGGTGATCCTCTGCAGCGCGGCGGTCGAGATTCCGGTGCCCCCGGGCACGCAGGTCGAGACCGCACGCAAGCCGCTGTCCTTTGATACGCTGCACGGCATGATCCGGCGCCGGCTCGGCGAAGGCCCCGACTGAGGCCGGTGTTGCGGTGCATGAAAAAGCGTGCGCCGATGCAGCTGTCATGCGATAGTCGTGGTGGTGTCGGCGGTGCCCCGTTCATCCGGTGCCGCTTCGGCACGATCCGCCGCCTTCCTGCCGCGCGCGGCGGAGCCAACCGAGGAACCCATTCCGATGCTGGACGAGATTCGACTGGCCGATGCCGCCGAGGCTTCGCCGTCCACCTCCAGGGCAGGGCGCGCGGCAGCGCCCGCCATCCAGGCGACGCCGCCGGTGCTGGCGCGACTGCGCGAGGCCACCGGCGAGCAGCATGAACGGCTGCGTTGCCTGATGCCGCTCGCGGCGCCGTCCCCCACGCTCTCCGATTACCTGTCCCATCTGCTGGTGCTGCGTGCCTGGCTGTCGCCGCTCGAGCCCTGGCTGGCCGCTTGCGGCGACGGCCTCGCCGCGCAGGCGGCGGCCGTGCCGCCGGTCGACCGGCTCGCGCTGATCGATGTCGACCTGGCCGCCGCGCCGCGCGAGGCGCGGCTGGCCGGGCCCGCGCCGCTCGCGCCCTGGTGGCCGGCCGATGCCGGCCGTGCCTACCGCTGGGGCGCGAGTTACGTGATCGAAGGCTCGCAGATGGGCGGCTCGGTGCTGTACCAGCGCCTGCAAGAGCGTCTCGCGCCGCATCCGCTCGGTTTCCTGGTGAGCGGTCGCAACGGCCTGTCGATGCGCTGGAAGGCCTTCGTGCGCTGCTTGGCGGCCGAACTCGCCGCGCCCCACGAGATCGACGCTGCCTGCCGCGGCGCCGCCGATGTGTTCGACCGCCTGGGCGTGCTGGCTCGCGCCGGCCGCGAGCCCGACGCCGCCGGCCTAGCCGGCTGAGGCGTGCCGCCCGTCATGGACGATTTCCGCCCTGAACCCGCCGCGCCGCGCTCCAGTTCGCCTGCGGCGCGCGCGAACGATGCCGCGCCCGAGGCGATGCGCGCGGCGGCGGCCGCCTTCGATTGCCTGCCCGACGCCTACCTGATCGTCAACGCACGGCACGAGGTGCTGCTCGCCAACCGCCGCTACCTGGAGCTGCTCGGCGTGCCGCCCGAGGCGGTGCTCGGCATCCGCGTGCAGGACATCAACCAGTTCGGCACGCCGGCGCAGCGCGAGGCGCGCCGCGAATGGCTGGACGAGGCGCTGGGCACGTCTTCGCGCCGCGAGTCGGGCTGGTCGCCGGTATTCCGCTACGAGATGCCGGTGGCGCGCGACGACGGCGTGTTCGCGCCGATGCCGCGCTACTGGCGCATCAAGACCACCCCGCTCGAGTCGGCCGACCCGACGCTGGCCGGCGCGATCGCGATCCTCGTCAGCGAGGCCACCGACCACGTGGTCGAATACGAACGCGACCAGCGCGAGCGCGCCAAACTGCGTTCGCAGGCGCAATTGCGCCAGGTGGTGGCCGACGAGGCGCGCGCGCAGCAGGAGCAGTTCGAGATCGCGATGGCCTTCTCGCAGGTCGGCGCCTGGCAGCTCGATCCGCACAGCGGCCGCATTGACTGCACCGACCAGTGCCGCACCAATCTCGGCCTGGCGGTCGACGAGGCGCTCACGCGCGAGCGCTGGTTCGGCGATATCGTCCATCCCGGCGACCGCGCGCGGCTGCGCGAGGCGATGGAGCAGGCGCTCGACGCGCGCGGCCAGTTCGAGGTCGATTTCCGGGTGGGCTGGCAGGACGGCACGGCGCGCTGGATCCTGGTGCGCGGGGTGGGCCGCTATCACGCCAGCAGCGCGCTCAACACGGTGCTCGGCTTCACGCTCGACATCACCGCGCGCAAGCAGTCCGAGCTCGAGACGCAGGCCACCGCCGCCGCCGAGAAGCGCGCGCGCGAGGAAAGCGAGCGCCTGGCCACCGCGATGGACCACTTCATCGCCACCGTCAGCCACGAGCTGCGCTCGCCGCTCAACGCGATCCTGAGCTGGTGCGAGCTGATGCGCCGCTCGCCCGAGCCGGCGCTGGTCACGCGCGCCGGCGAGGTGATCAACCGCAACGGCCGCCAGCTCGCGCACATGGTGGACGACCTGCTCGACAGCGGCGCGATCGTCACCGGCAAGCTCTCGGTGTTGCCCAGGCCCGTCGACCTGGGCGCGCTGGCCGGCATTGTGATCGAGGACATGCGGGTGATCGCCGAGGCCAAGGGCCTGGCGCTGATCGCCGGGCGCCTGCGCCCGGCGCCGGTGATGGCCGACGAGAACCGCATCAAGCAGATCGTCTGGAACCTGCTGTCGAACGCCGTCAAGTTCACGCCGCAGGGCAGCATCGAGGTGTCGATCGAGGCGACTGGCGAGCAGGTCGAGCTGGTGGTGCGCGATACTGGGCGCGGCATCGATCCGGCCATGCTGGAGCACATGTTCGAGCGCTTCCAGCAATCGGCCGCCGACGGCGAGGGGCGCGTGGTCGGGCTCGGCCTGGGGCTCTGGCTGGCGAGGAACCTGATGGAGCGACAGGGCGGCGAGATCGTCGCCGAGAGCGAGGGCCCGGGCTGCGGCTCGACCTTCCGGGTGCGCCTGCCCGTCTATCGTTGAGGGCGCGCGCGGCTCGGCAGCGGCGAGCCGGAAGCCGGCGGCGTGTCCGCCGCAGCTCGGCGCGCCGGGGTCAGCGCTGGTAAGGGGGCGGTTCGTTCAGCACCGCCCAGAACATGCCGAGATCGTTGATCGCGACCATGAAATCGTCGAAGGCGACCAGCTTCACGACATAGGCATTGACGCCGAGATCGTAGCTGCGCAGCAGGTCCTTCTCCTCGCGCGAGGAGGTCAGCATCACCACCGGGATATGGCGCAGGCTCTCGTCGGCGCGCACGCTCTTGAGCACTTCGTGGCCGTCGATCTTCAGCAGCTTCTTGTCGAGCAGGATCACCGCGCCGGACTCTGGTCCGCGCGCTGCGCCCACTTGCCTTCGCGGCGCAGGAAGTCGAGCGCTTCCTCGCCGTCCCGTACCGACACCACCGGATTCGCCAGGCGCGTCTTCTCGAGCGAGATCAGCGTCAGTTCGATGTCGTCAGGATTGTCTTCCACCAGAAGGATCGGTCTTAGAGGCCAGTTCAAATTCCCCGTGAGGGGGCTGTTTACTTTCGCGGCGAGCTGTTAACCTTGGGCACCGGAGCAACGGGAACTCAAGGATGGCAGCGCCGATCATTGACGACGCATTGTGGAAACTGAT
>JAYFRU010000382.1:0-3611 GCA_040946965.1 Burkholderia sp.
GTAGGGGCTGTTCCAGTCACCTACCGTCAGATTGGGCAACGGCCATCAAAGCCAGCTCAATTATCATAATGCGGGATAGTGGAGCTAAATGGATAGCCCTTCTTACGGTAGAGATGATGGAGCTGGCTGTTCAACGACAACGGCCAGTTCCAGCTCCGCACTCGCGCGCAGCAGCAGGCGCAGACCATCAGTGAGACGCGTGCCGATCGCACGCGCGCGCCGGCGCGGATTGATTCGGTCTGCCAAGCGCGGGCAGCGCGGCGCGCAGGCGCGAGCCGGCCTCGGCTCGCCCGCTTCGGATCCGCGCACGGCTCAGCGCCAGCGGCCGAAACGCCGCCTGCCCGCTTGTTATAATCGCGGCCAACCCGCTCCGTTTTTCTTCAGGACACCTCGCCACAGCCCGCCTACCCGGCCGGTCCGACGCGCGAGCCAGACAGGCCTGCGCTCGCGCGACGCGCGCGACCCGTCCTAGACGTCGCCGGCGCCACGAGCCGGCACCCGCGCCGCCGGATGCCCCGGCGCGGCATGAACACAACCCGAATCGACCCTCCGTCCGGCGCGCTCCGCGCGCCGTTCGAACCCGCACCACGGAACCAACATGTCCTCTACCTCACCGGCCGTCGGCGACGCCTCGAATAGCGCGAGCCCGGTCAGCCAGCGCCGCATCCTGTTCGCCAGCTTCATCGGCACCGCGATCGAGTTCTACGATTTCTACGTCTATGCCACCGCCGCCGCGCTCGTGATCGGCCCGGTGTTCTTCCCGCATGGCTCGGCCACCGCGCAGGCGCTGTCGGCCTTCGTCACCTTCAGCATCGCCTTCATCGCGCGCCCGATCGGCTCCTTCCTGTTCGGCCATTTCGGCGATCGCTTCGGCCGCAAGTCAACCCTGGTCGCCTCGCTGCTGGTGATGGGCATCTCGACCACCGCGATCGGCTTCGTGCCCGCCTATGACGCAATCGGCGCGATCGCCCCGGTGCTGCTCTGCGTGCTGCGCTTCGGCCAGGGTATCGGCCTGTCCAACGAGCAGTTCCGCAGCTGGGGCTGGCGCGTGCCGTTCCTGGTCAGCGCGGCGCTGGTGGCGGTCGGCCTCTACGTGCGCCTGAAGGTCACCGAGACGCCCGCCTTCCAGGCCGCGATTGAGCGCAACCAGCGCGTGCGCGTGCCGGTGCTCACCCTGGTCACGCAGCACTGGGCGCCGACCCTGCTCGGCGCGCTGTCGATGGTGGTCTGCTACACGCTGTTTTACATCTCGACGGTGTTCTCGCTGTCCCACGGCGTCGGCACCTTGCATATCGCGCGCCCGGACTTCCTCGGCCTGCTCTGCATCGCCGTGGTGTTCATGGCGATCGCCACGCCGATCTCGGCCTGGGCGTCCGATCGCTACGGCCGTAAGCCGGTGCTGATCGTCGGCGACTTGCTGGCCCTGCTGTCGGGCTTCACGATGGCTCCGCTGCTCGGCAGCGGGTCGATGCCGCTGGTGGTGCTCTACCTGGTCATCGAGCTGTTCCTGATGGGCGTGACCTTCGGGCCGATGGGCGCGCTGCTGCCGGAGCTGTTCCCGACCTACGTCCGCTACACGGGCGCCGGTGTGGCCTACTACAACCTCGGCGGCATCCTCGGCGCCTCGATCGCGCCGTATATCGCGCAGTTGCTGGCCGCGCGCGGCGGCCTGTCGTGGGTCGGCGGCTACGTGTCGGTGGCTGCGGCGATCAGCGTGATCGGCGTGCTGCTGATGCGCGATACGCGCGATACGCAGCTGATGTAAGCCAGGCACGCTGCCTGCCCGGGGGCCGTTCCCCCGCGACGGCAGGCGGCGCACCGGAGAGGCGAGCGCGCGAGTGCCTTCCAACCGGCCGCCGCGCCGCCTCGCGCTGTCCAGGGCCACCCCACTCGCACCGGGGCGGGCCGGACTGCCCACCATTCCCCCAGCTTTCGATTCGCCGACAGCACGCCGGCGCCCCCTTCGAACCGCTACCCTGTGGTCTCGCCCGGTCTCGCATGCCGACGACCTCCGTATAATTCTCCCTTTGCCCCGGCCGCAGCCATGTCGCGAACGACTGCTTTCCTCCAGACCCTGCCGCGCCGCTCCCTGCGGCTGTGGCGCCTGTACGGCGTGTTCTGGCTCGGGGCGATCGTGGTGGGCATCGTGGCCGTGCTCTACGCGCGCCTGATCGACTGGGGCTACAGCGTGTTCCGCTCGCTGCAGCACGAACACGCCTGGCTGCCGCTGATCCTCACGCCGGCGGTGGCTGCCGCCTCGGTCTGGCTCACGCGCCGCTTCTTCCGCGGCGCCGAGGGCAGCGGCATCCCGCAGGTGATCGCCACCCTGCAGGCCAGCCCCGCCGCCTTCGGCTCGCGCCTGCTCACGCTGCGTATCCTGTTCGGCAAGGTGCTGATCTCCTTGCTCGGCATCCTGGGCGGCTTCACCATCGGCCGCGAGGGGCCGACCGTGCAGATCGGCGCCGCGCTGATGTTCAACCTGCGCCGCTTCTACCCGCGCTCGAATGCCTTGATCGAACGCCAGCTGGTGCTGGCCGGCGCGGCGGCCGGATTGTCGGCCGCCTTCAACACGCCGCTGGCCGGCATCGTGTTCGCCATCGAGGAACTCACGCGCAGCTTCTCCGCGCGCGCCAGCGGCGTGCTGATCACGGCCATCATCATCGCCGGCGTGATCGCACTCGGCATGAACGGCAACTACACCTACTTCGGCACCATCGACGCCGGCACGCAGTTCCCGCGCCTGGTCGCGCTGGCCGTGGTGGCCACCGCCGTGCTCACCGGCATCGCCGGCGGCCTGTTCGTCTGGCTGCTGCTGAACACCGGGCGCTGGCTGCCGGGCCGCCTGCTGGCGATGTATCGCGGCCGGCCCGTGATGTTCGCGGCGCTGTGCGGGCTGGTGATCGCGGCGGTGGGCCTGGTGTCCGGCGGCACTACCTTCGGCAGCGGCTACGTGGAGGCGCGCGGCCTGCTCGACGGCCACAGCCAGCTCTCGCTGCTCTACCCGTTCACGAAGATGGTCTCGATGGTCGCGTCCTACCTGCCCGGCATCCCGGGCGGGATCTTCGCGCCCTCGCTGTCGATCGGCGCCGGCTTCGGCAACCTCCTGCACCTGGTCTTCGGCGACATGCCGCTCGCGCTGCTGATCGCGCTGGCGATGGTCGGCTACCTGGCCGCCGTCACGCAATCGCCGATCACCTCCTTCGTGATCGTGATGGAGATGATCAACGGGCATGCGCTGGTGATCTCCTTGATGGCTACCGCGCTGATCTCGAGCCGCGTCTCGCGGCTGTTCGTGCCACCGCTCTACGAGGCGCTCGCGCATCGTTACCTGCATCCGGCCACCCCGCCGGCGGCCGTGCCGACTGTCGAGCGGTCGGTGCCGGCCGCGCGCGACGACGACCGCCTGACCAATGTCGAGGACGCCGATGCCTCGCCGGCCGATCCGCTGCGCCGGCTGCGCGATGCCGACAACGACGCCGGGCACCAAGCGCCAGCGAACGCCGGCACGCAGCCCGACCGCAAGGATGACGAAGCATCGTAAGCGCTCAGCGAACCCGCTCTTACGGCGCAGAAGCCAGCGAGGTACACCTGGTATTTTCAGCGCACTGAGG
>JAYFRU010000383.1:0-3591 GCA_040946965.1 Burkholderia sp.
GGCTTGCCCATCTCCTCGATCTCGGTTGTTCCGATGCCTGAGGTTAACAGCTCGCCGCGAAAGTTAACAGCCCCGCATGGCCTTTTTGAAACCGTCTCTTACGAGGATGTTGCCCGGAGTGGAGAATCCTCCATGCGCGGCGAGTATCACGATGTCCACTGCTGAACGTTTACGCCGGCCAGCTTCGCTAGATTGATGGCGGAAATCACCTCAGCGGGTCTGACGAAGCTCGTTTGCCGCTCATTCACTGATACACCGTTCGGTGGCGGCGAATTCTACGTCGCGCTGGCAGTTGACGGAGTCGCCGAGCCGCTTTCATGGTCGCGGATCGAACGCGAGGCGCGACCGAACCCGAGCAGCAGTCAGTTGCGACGCGTCGCTGCTCTTCTACACCCACGCGTGCTGCTCCCAAAGCTTCAGCGCCTCCGAGTCAGTGGGTAATCCCGGCATTGGCCGAAGGCCGCGCGATGCGCGGCTTTTTTACGTCGAGACTGTGACAGATCTGGGGCTAAGTCCGGCATCTGCACTGTGTCAAAAATGGCGCTAAGCGATGAATGGCCAGCGCGCATGGTGTGCTCAAGATGAGCCACGAATTGGTGATTACCAATTGGGATGCGAAATCGGCGGGGGTGGTTTGTTTTAACGCCCATTGGGCGTACTCCGCGAAGTGCCAAATCAAGCGCGAAACGGTGTCAAATCGAGCGCGACGTTACAGCGTGTAGAGGACTTTCACCTCCAAGTGTGTGCGCCCAGCCGGGCGCACGGAAAACAAAAAACCCGGCAACGAGGCCGGGTTCTTTGTCTGGCGAATCACGCAGTGGTCAACTACGTGCACAGCGCCGGATGTGTTTGGTTGCGGGGGTAGGATTTGAACCTACGACCTTCGGGTTATGAGCCCGACGAGCTGCCAGACTGCTCCACCCCGCGTTAGAGAGAACAAAGCGTAGAGGTATTACGCGTGCGTGTCAAACGGTACTGCGAAAAAAATCCCACGAGGCCGGCGTGGACGGAACAAATCCTCTGCGCTGGTACACTCCCGTCGAGCCGGTCTGACCGCGCGGCGGCGCTGCTCGCCGGGCCGTTCCGGCACCGCTTGAAACACCACGGATATTCGATTCGATGAAGATCGCCACCTGGAACGTCAACTCCCTGAGCGTGCGCAAACAGCACGTGCTCGACTGGCTCGCCACCAGCCACGCCGACGTGCTCTGCCTGCAGGAGCTGAAGCTCACCGACGACAAATTCCCGAAGGCCGAACTCGAGGCGGCCGGCTATCGCAGCTGGTTCACCGGCCAGAAGACCTACAACGGCGTGGCGATCCTGGTGCGCGACACGCTCGGCGTGGACGAGACCGATGTCGTGAAGAACATTCCCGGCTTCGAGGATCCCCAGCAGCGCGTGATCGCGGCCACCGTCAACGGCGTGCGGATCGTCTCCGCCTATTTCCCGAACGGGCAGGCGCCCGACTCGGAGAAGTTCGTCTACAAGCTGCAATGGCTCGATGCGCTGCAGGCCTGGCTCAAGGACGAGCTGACGCGCCATCCCAAGCTCGCGCTGCTCGGCGACTACAACATCGCTCCCGAGGATCGCGATGTCCACGATCCGGCCAAGTGGGAAGGTCAGAACCTGGTCTCGCCGCAGGAGCGCGCGCATTTCGCCGCAGTGCTCGAGATGGGTTTCGTCGATGCGTTCCGGCGCTTCGAGCAGCCCGATAAGACCTTCACCTGGTGGGACTACCGGATGATGGGCTTTCGCCGCAACGCGGGCTTGCGGATCGACCACATCCTGCTGTCGCCGGCGCTGGCCGCCGCGCTGACGGCCTGCGAGGTCGACCAGGTGCCGCGCACCTGGGAGCAGCCCTCGGACCACACGCCGGTGATCGCCACCCTCGAGTGACGGCGGGCGCCGCGCCCACGGCGCCCGCTCGAAGTGCACGCGAAGGCTTGGAGACGACGCGGCGGCCATCGTGCCGCCGCGTTGTCGTTTCCGCGAGTCTCAGTGTGCCTCGTCGGCTGCGGCGAGTTCGAAGATACTGTCGATCTCGACCGGGATGCCCATCGGCAGCGTATGCACGCCGAGCGCGCTGCGCGCGGGCAGCGCGTGCTCGCCGAACAGCTCGCGCAGCAGGTCGCTCGCGCCGTTGGCCACCTGCGGATGCGCGGTGAACGAGGCGTCGGCCCGCACGTAGACGGTCAGGCGCACGCAGCGCAGCACGCGGTCGAGCCCGCAGGCCTCGTGCAGGCAGGCGAGGCTCATCTCCATGGTCAGGCGCGCGGCTTGCTGCGCGCGCTCCGGCGAGATCTCGCTGCCCACCTGGCCGACCACCGGCTTGCCATGCTCGAAGGGGCCGAGCCCCGAGACGTGCGCGAGATTGCCGATGATCGAGACACTGCGATAGGAACCGAGCGGGCGCAGCGGCGTGGGAAGTTCGACGCCGAGCGTGGCCAGGCGTTGCAGGACGGATTGCGTCATGAAGCATCTCCAGAAAGCGGGCCGGCTGGCCCTCGCTTGCTCAACACCTGAGGGGGCCAGCGTATTCCCGAACGATTACACTAAAATACCGACTCCGGCGCATCCTGCGCATCCTGCGTCCGGACGATTCCACGGGAGGAAGCAGGCGATGGCCCGTCCACGCGAATTCGACGAACAGGCCGTGCTCGATGCGGCGATCGCGCAGTTCTGGTCGCATGGTTATGCCTCCACCTCGGTGCGCGATCTCGCAACGACGATGGGCATGACCGGCGCGAGCGTCTACAACGCCTTCGGCGACAAGCGCGCGCTGTATGCCCGGTCCTTCGAACGTTATGTGGAAGGGGGCTTTCGCGATCGCGTGCGGCGCTTCGAGCATCAGCTGGCGCCGCGCGAGGCGATCGTCGCCTTCTTCGACGAGATAATCCGCCTGAGCGTGCAGGACGTGCAGCGCAAGGGCTGCATGATCGTCAATACCGCACTAGAGTTGGCGCCGTACGACGCGGATTTCCAGCAGTTGCTCGAACGCATCCTCGAGGATATCGAAGCCTTTTTCCTGCGCTGCATCGAGGCGGGGCATGCCGAGGGTTCGATCGCGCCCGAGCTGGACGCGGTCGATACCTCTCGCATGCTGTTCGCGGTGCTGCTGGGGTTGCGCGTGCTGGCCCGCGTGCGGCCGCAGCGTGAACTGCTCGAGGGCGCGGTGCGGCCGGCGCTGGCGATGATCGGCGCGAGCTTGCCGGCGGCGAAGCCGTCGGGCCGAGGGAACTAGCGCCTGCGCCGCGCGCACGCCTCGCGCGCTGCCAGCGGCGAACGACCGAGCGCGGCAGGCAGGGACATCCCCAGCACATACCAGAGCGCCCAGAAGGCCGGGCTCATCTCCGGGCAATGCAGGCAATAGGCGGCGGTCGCGATCGCGCTGGCGAGCAGCCCGGCCGCCGCGCCGGCCTGCCTCGGCCGGGTCGCCGCCAGGGCGCGCATGGCCCAGAACACGGCGGCGAAGCTCGGTGCCGACAGCCGCAGGATGTTGAGCGCGCAGACCTTCGTAAGAGGCCAGTTCAAAAAGCCTGCTCAGCACGGCTGAAGATGTTCCAGCAGACGAGCGAGCAGCCCAGTTTTAAG
>JAYFRU010000384.1:0-3589 GCA_040946965.1 Burkholderia sp.
AGTTCCCGCTCAAACCCCGGAACCATCGCGCATAGCGCTTTCAATGCATCTCGCGTGCTGCGAATCACGAAGCGATGCTCACGGCCGAACATCGCCCCTAGTCGCCCGTACAGGCGAACAATCCGGGGTTTATCCAATAACTCAGTCCTTGTAGCGGAGTATGTCGGTTAGGAACGGGAGATAACGGGGGAGAGTGTCGTGTCGCGACACCTCGCCCCACAGGTGATGGAGGATTTCATCGTTCCCGGTGTAGACGGCTGCGTGATTCGGCACGTCGTTCGGACTGCGGATTTTCATCAACAGAACGTCGCCTATCTGCAATTCAGTAGCGCGGCCGACCGAGCGGAATCCGGCCTCCTTGTAATGCTGCGTGTACAAGTCCGACACTCCGTCTTTCCACCATTCGCCACCGCGTGGGAAGTCCGGCAGTGCCACGCCGCGCACCTGTTTGTAGTAGCGACGGATGAGGCCATAGCAATCGTTCGTGCCGTGAGAAAACTCGCAGCCGACCAAAGGTGCCTCGTAGCCGCTTGGCGAGAACTCGCACCAGTCATCTACTGCGACGCGACCGTTTGCCTGCACGCCAAGGCTCACGATGATCCATTGCGGAACTCCGCCATCCTCACAGGCGGTTAGGTCTGCTTGGCTGGGCTGCGCGCTTGCGCCGGGGTGGGAATGGACGATCGCGTAAACAGGCCCGGAATCCTCTGCCGCTGCGTAGTCGTCCGGGGCAATCGTGAAGGAGTCACGGGGCGTAGGGGATGCATTGCGGCAGGGGATGTATCGTCCGGAAACTACGAGGCCGCAGCACTCGTCCGGATACTGTGCCAGGGCATGTCTAGCAATGTCCTGGCACAGCCTTGAATCAATCATAGTCCTCCGTTTCGTCCAGCCGAAGGGTAGCCGCCCCAGGGCAGTACAGCGTTCTGCCCGAATCTGCATTTGCAGCCTGACAGGCGCTTGCTGCACACGTCGAGAGCGGGATTGTCTACCGGGTTGTTGTTCTTATCGAAGAAATTTACACCAGTCCACCTACAGCCGGAAACCGGGTCTCTGTAGGTGAAAGTGCATAGAGTTGCGGTAACTTGCCGGGCGGGTAACTGCACGCCTGAGAAGTCGAGGGCGGATGACAACCTGAACGAGACGCGGACGGATGTTTCCTCTGTGCGCTGCTCGATTCTCCATACCTCCACCGCTGTGTATTCCGAAGCATTTGCAGACGGGGAATCGTCTAGGTACTGCTCAAGGGTCCATAGTCTCCGGACCACGGCGCCGACCATATCGGCAAACGCGATACAGAGCACGGAGATTGACCCGTCAACATTGGACACTGTGAGAGTAGGGGAGGGCTGGCTCTGAGAACCGGTACGGGCGAATCCGGATGCAGTGATGGACCACGGCATATAGTCGTGGCCTCCCCACTTGATCGGACCGGGCTGAAGGTGCGCGTGGAACCGCATCACGTCGCCTCCGAGCGGGGTGAGGTCTACCTCATAAAGCTCGACGCGCGCGCCCGGAGTGTTACCTTGAACATCCGCCGCAATCGTCATTGCGCATTTGCCTTGCGTTCCAACTGCTCGATACGGCGGACAGCCGCTGATAGAGCAGCAACGAGGTATGGCACCATCCCGATATAGTTGACTGACTGCAAATCCGGTACTTCGAGGGGGCTAGTAGGCGGCCCCTCGGACAAATCCGGCTGGGTGGCCTTCATCGCGTCTTTCTTGCCTTTAACGAGAAGCGGAAAACTGTCTTGCAACTCATGGGCGATAAATCCTACCTCATGGGTTTCCGTATCGGTGCGATCAAACTCAACCGGACGCGATGCGAGCAGCGCGGCAAGTGCTGCGTTGCCGTCGATCTCCTCGACGTTGCTCTTTACTCGATAATCAGACAGTTGCGTGAGCGAGCCGGCAAACTGCGCGTTACCTCCAGCGTAGAACGTATGGCTGTTGGCATTGGCCCCGAACGAAAATACGATGGTCGGCGAAGTAGCCTCCGACCCGCCTGCCGTCGCTGATATACCTGCTAGATGACGCGATCCCCAACGAGTCCAACGCATGCCAACATAAGCGAGAGAATCGTTCGGGCAATCTACTTGCATTGCGGCTGTCGCCGTGTTGTTCCAGTTTCCCCACACAGTCCCGATATCGCTAGACGACTGAAATGCTGCCGGCTGGTTTGCCGCCGCATTACGATTTACGACTCCCCCGGAAAACGTCGCGCCTGCGAGAGGGGCGTAACTGGATGGATTCAGATTCCCCGTGTCCCAAGGGGTATTGCCCGCGAATACTGGCCTGTCCGCGTACACCGCGCCTGACGGGCTGTAACGGACCTTCTCCCTTCCATCACAAGCAATCCCTAGAATGCCATCCGAGATATGGAAAAGCCCGGTATCCGCCGCGCCCTCGTTTTGGAACGTAATGCCGGGGGCTTTCGCACTGCCTTCAGCGGCAAAAATCTGGCCGCTTACAGTCAATGGTCCACCGACCGTAGTTTGTGCACCGTCGCCGGCGATGATCACGTTCCCGGTCGCTAACACCCACTGGAACGGACGGAACTTGCTAAATCCACCCATCGGGGTTCCCTTGTCTGTCGACAACAGGTAGGCCGCTACATCATCATTGCGCAACATCACGCCGTAGTTGGTTTGCGTGGCGCGAATCTGGCCGCCCGAGCCACCAGCATCGACAGAAGTTGCGAGCATGCTGGGCGCTGTCATCAAACCACCGGACGACAAATTCCCCCCGACATACTCATTCCACCCGGCGCGGCCGCGTGCTACGATGTGCCACCAAGCATTACCGTCCGACGCATACGTAACCCAGTCCCCGGGGTTGATGGTCCCGATTGAGGCGCTGTCCTTGCCCAGGAATCCAACGGTTACTTGCGGTCCTACGTTGAAAAAATGAAGGCGCGCGTTTACTTGAACAGACGAGGCCAGCGGCAACGTAATGACTGTTCCTGCCGTGCCCGTGTTCAGGCCGAACATCGTACCCACGTCAGAGGGCCGTAGCGTGGTGGTGTCGCTAAGGATGTTGTACCCAACATCAACGCAGGCTGCCAGTACGTTGAAGTTAGCGTTTACCTTGGCAAGCGCGGCTCGTACTGTATCTCCGTCAATCCCGCTGGGAGGCGTACCAAGGTTGATATTCTGTAGACTAGCCAAGCGTCAAAAAACCTCCTGAAATGTTGCAGAGAGCGTCCATACATTGCCGCCTTCGGGGTGCCGCGATATGCCTTGTGGATCGCAGACAAATAAGCCTTTCGCACGGCGAGGAGGTGTCCATTCGAAGCGCTGTGCGCCTCGCGTGCCTTTGAGAAACGCATAGATTGCGTCGATGGTTTCCGCATCCTTTCTGAAGGTCACGGGCCAAACGTCGGCGGCATTGTTAATGCCGTTCGGTGCGCGCTGGCTGTACCCATCTCCGAACTGCGCCACAAGCACATCGAATTTCGTTGTGCCGGTGAGGTCCAGCAGCGGAGACCAAATAAATACAGGATTACTCACCGTTAGCTGTACATGTACTCACCGTGTAACATCACACGGACGAGAGCGGCAATTTCCGCAGCTTCTTCGATGTCGTCA
>JAYFRU010000385.1:0-3573 GCA_040946965.1 Burkholderia sp.
GTTGTGACTCTTGTGGATGTATTCGCTCATCCCCCAAAGTCTACGCCGCAAGCGGCGGGGAATAGGACCCGAAGAGAGTCAATCCCTTGATATGGAAAGGGTTTCGGAAGAATCCGATAGGAAGATGGAATCGGCCGACCCGGCCCTCGACGGGACCGGATCGGAAATCGACCGGCAGAAATGCGTCAATTCGCGCCTTCGACGTAATCGCCGACGTTGGCCCAGAACACGCGCTGGCGCAGCACCGCGAGCTGGTCGCGCGTCTGCGCGGCCTTCTCGAATTCGAGGTTCTTCGCGTAGTCGACCATCTGCTTCTCGAGTCGCTTGATTTCCTTGGCCAGCTGCTTCTCGGACATGTCCTCGAACTTCGCGCGCTGCTGCGCCTCCTTCAGCTCCGCGCGCGCCTCGTCGGCGCTGTAGACGCCGTCGATGATGTCCTTGATGCGCTTGACCACGCCGCGCGGCGTGATGCCGAGCTTCTCGTTGTGCGCGACCTGCTTGGCGCGGCGCCGCTCGGTCTCGTCGATGGCGCGACGCATCGAGTCGGTCATCCGGTCGGCGTAGAGCAGCGCCTTGCCGTTGACGTTGCGCGCGGCCCGGCCGATGGTCTGGATCAGCGAGCGCTCGGCGCGCAGGAAACCCTCCTTGTCCGCGTCGAGGATCGCCACCAGCGAGACCTCGGGGATGTCGAGCCCCTCGCGCAGCAGGTTGATCCCGACCAGCACGTCGAAGGTGCCGAGCCGCAGATCGCGGATGATCTCCACGCGCTCGACCGTGTCGATATCGCTATGCAGGTAGCGCACCTTCACACCGTGATCGGCGAGGAATTCGGTCAGTTGCTCGGCCATCCGCTTGGTCAGCACGGTGATCAGCACGCGCTCGTTGAGCTTCACGCGCTCGGTGATCTCGGCCAGCACATCGTCCACCTGGGTGGTGGCCGGCCGCACCTCGATCTCGGGATCGACCAGGCCGGTCGGCCGCACCACCTGCTCGGCGGTCTGGCCCGACACGCGGGTCTCGTAGTCGGCCGGCGTGGCCGAGACGAACACCACCTGCCGCATCTTGCGTTCGAATTCGGGGAACTTCAGGGGCCGGTTGTCGAGCGCCGAGGGTAAGCGAAAGCCGTAGTTGACGAGGTTTTCCTTGCGTGCGCGGTCGCCGTTGTACATGCCGTTCAACTGGCCGATCAGCACGTGCGATTCGTCGAGCAGCATCAGCGCGTCGGACGGCAGGTAGTCGACCAGGGTCGGTGGCGGCTCGCCCGGCGCGGCGCCCGAGAAGTGCCGCGAATAGTTCTCGATGCCCTTGCAGAAACCGAGTTCTTGCAGCATCTCGAGGTCGAAGCGGGTGCGCTGCTCCAGCCGCTGGGCCTCCACCAGGCGATTCTCGCGGTGGAAGAACTCGAGCCGCTCGCGCAGTTCGTCCTTGATGGTCTCGACGGCACGCATCACGGTGTCGCGCGGTGTCACGTAATGCGAGGACGGATAGACCGTGAAGCGCACGATCTTCTGGCGCACCCGGCCGGTGAGCGGGTCGAACAGCTGCAGCGTCTCGACCTCGTCGTCGAACAGTTCGACGCGCACGGCCATCTCGGCATGCTCGGCCGGGAAGATGTCGATCGTGTCGCCGCGCACGCGGAAGGTACCGCGCTGGAAATCCTGCTCGTTGCGCGTGTACTGCATCGCGATCAGCCGGGCGATCACGTCGCGCTGGCCGATCCGGTCGCCGGCGCGTAGCGTCAGGATCATCTTGTGGTATTCGGAGGGATTGCCGATACCGTAGATCGCCGAGACGGTCGCGACAATCACCACGTCGCGCCGCTCCATCAGGCTCTTGGTGGCCGACAGGCGCATCTGCTCGATGTGCTCGTTGATCGACGAGTCCTTTTCGATGAACAGGTCGCGCTGCGGCACATAGGCTTCCGGCTGGTAGTAATCGTAGTACGAAACGAAGTACTCGACGGCGTTGCGCGGGAAGAACTCGCGAAACTCGGCATAGAGCTGCGCGGCAAGCGTCTTGTTCGGCGCGAACACGATGGCCGGGCGGCCGAGCCGCGCGATGGTGTTCGCGATCGTGAAGGTCTTGCCTGAGCCCGTCACGCCGAGCAGCGTCTGGAATGACAGGCCGTTCTCGACGCCCTCGACGAGCGTCTCGATCGCGGTGGGTTGGTCGCCCGCTGGCGGATACGGCTGGTAAAGCTGGAACGGCGAACCGTCGAATGCCACGAATTTCGATTCGTCGAACTCGGCGGGGACTTCGGGAGAGTGTTCGGACATGGATCGAGGGCCTGGCCGCGTGCAAAAGAGCATTTTAGCGCTTCGCTCGACGGCGGGCTGACCGTTAGGCGCAGCCCGCCGCGATATCGCGACCCGCACGCCGGAGCCCCGCCCCAAGGGGCCACGATCGGGCTCGCCCGCGTGCTTGACAACCGTTTCGAGCCGCCGATACCTGCAACGGTACCCCGGCTTTGGCCGAAACCGGACCGCAATTCGCTACAATAGCCTGATTCGCGCCGCTCGCCCCGGCTCGCCCCGGGCATCGGCGCCCTCCGCGCGCGCCCCTGCCATCGCACGGGAAGCATGGGAACCGGACCCCGATTTCATTTCACCACTACTGCTGCGAAATCATCATGTCGCTCTTCTCCGCTGTCGAACTCGCGCCCCGCGATCCGATCCTGGGCCTCAACGAAGCGTTCAATGCCGATACGCGCCCGACCAAGGTGAATCTCGGCGTCGGCGTCTACACCAACGAGGAAGGCAAGATCCCGCTGCTGCGCGCCTGCTGCCACAACCCGACCGGCGTCGACCTGAACGATGCGCAATGGGCGCAGGTCGACGAGGTCGTGAAGGCGCTCGCCAACTGGTGCCCTTCCTCGACATCGCCTCCCAGGGCTTCGGCGAGGACCTCGAAGCCGACGCGGCAGCCGTGCGCCTGTTCGCGGCGGCCGACCTGAACGTGTTCGTGTCCTCGTCGTTCTCGAAGTCGTTCTCGCTGTACGGCGAGCGCATCGGCGCGCTGTCGATCATCACCTCGAGCAAGGACGAAGCCACGCGCGTGCTCTCGCAGCTCAAGCGCGTGATCCGCACGAACTACTCGAACCCGCCCACCCATGGCGGCGCCCTGGTCTCGGCCGTGCTGGCCTCGCCGGAACTGTACGCCTCGTGGGTACAGGAACTGGGCGAGATGCGCGACCGCATCCGCGCGATGCGCAACGGCTTGGACGAGCGCCTGAAGGCAAGCGGCGTGGATCGTGATTTCGGCTTCATCAACGCACAACGCGGCATGTTCTCGTACTCGGGCCTGACCGCAGCGCAAGTCGACCGCCTGCGAAGAATTCGGCATCTATGCCGTCAGTACGGGTCGGATCTGCGTGGCCGCGCTGAACACGCGCAACATCGACGCGGTCGCGGCTGCGGTTGCCGCCGTCCTGAAGTAAGCCTGCCCGCGCGAGCGACTCGCGCTGGTTCGCATCGAAGACGCGCTCCACCGGAGCGCGTTTTTCGTGCGCCCGGCTGGGCGCACACACTTGGAGGTGAAAGTCCTCTACACGCCCGACAAGGGGAAGTGTTAGCC
>JAYFRU010000386.1:0-3567 GCA_040946965.1 Burkholderia sp.
TTGCTCCGGTGCCCAAGGTTACCAGCTCGCCGCGAAAGTAAACAGCCCCCTCACGGGGAATTTGAACTGGCCTCTAAAGGCTCTCGGCTCACTTAGGAGAAGGAATCAATACCAACCTCAACTCGCTGGTCGCTCAGCAGAACCTGAACGGCTCGCAAAGCGCTCTGTCGCAGGCCATCACCCGCCTGTCCTCGGGCAACCGCATCAGCAGCGCGGCCGACGACGCGGCAGGCCTGGCGATCGCCACGCGCATGCAGACGCAGATCAACGGCCTGAACCAGGGCGTGCAGGACACCAGCAGCGCGGTCTCGCTGATCCAGACGGCCTCGAGCCAGCTGTCGGTCCTGACCACCAGCCTGCAGCGTATCAGCACGCTGGCGACGGAAGCCGCCAACGGCACGCTGTCGCAAAGCGACCAGGTCGCCGCCCAGCAGGAAGTGGCCGACCAGATCCAGGAAGTGAACCGCATCGCCTCGCAGACGAACTTCAACGGCAAGAACCTGCTCGACGGTTCGGCCGGCATCGTCACCTTCCAGGTCGGCGCGAACGTTGGCCAGACACGGTCACCCTCGACCTGAGCCAAAGCCTGTCGGCGGCCAAGATCGGCGGCGGCCTGGTGCAGCAAGGTGGCACGGTCGGCACGATCCAGGGCCTGTCGCTCGACGCCAGCGGCGCCCCCACGACGGCCGCGCAACCGGCCATCACCTCGGTGAGCGTGCTGTCGGACGGCAAGGGCGGCTTCACCTTCACCGACCAGAACGGCCAGGCATTGAGCTCGACGGCAGTCGGCGCGATCTTCACGAACGGCACGGCAGCGGGCACGGGCACGGCGGTCACGAACCTGACGCTGGCCACCGGCGCGACGAGCGGCATGACGACGGCACAGGCCAGCGCGGCCAGCCAGATGATCACGCAGATCAACGCCGTGAACGCACCGCCGACCGTCTCGAACCCGTCGATCAGCAACGCCACGGGCGCCAACCAGACGATCTACTCGGTCGCCAACGCACTGGCCACGATCAACAACCTGCAAGCCACGCTGGGCGCGACGCAGAACCGTCTGCAAGCCGTCGCGCAAACGCAGCAGGCCAACTCGACCAACCTGTCGTCGGCTCAATCGCAGATCCAGAGCGCGGACTTCGCGCAGGAAACCGCGAACCTGAGCAAGGCGCAAGTGCTGCAGCAAGCCGGTATCTCGGTGCTCGCGCAAGCGAACTCGCTGCCGCAGCAGGTCCTGAAGCTCCTGCAGTAAGGCTGTCGCGGTAATGCTTTGCAAACCCGGGCCGCGCCTTCATGGGCGGTCCGTTCGTGCGACGGCGCAACCTTCCTCGTGGCCGTCGCGCGCTTTTTGCCTTTCCGAGGCAGTGTTTTTCGCCGTACCGTTTTTTCGCGGTTTGCCGTAGCATTCGCCACGATCCGCAATGCCATCAGATTCAGATTCGCCTGCGCCATCGACGGCGCCCACGGAGCCACGCGATGTCTACGATTCCCTCGACCAGCAACAGCAGCTCGAACCCGACGACCAGCACCTCGCAGAGCAGCAACAACGCGCTGAACAGCAATCAGGCGCTGCAGGAAGCCGCCCAGTCGATCATCAGCGGCTCGACCGGCAACACCGGGCTCGACGTGAATACGCTGGTGTCGGCGCTGGTCAGCTCGAAGGTCGCCGCCCAGGGCATACTGCTGTCGCCCTCGATTGCCAACGACAACCTGAAGAACCAGGCCTACACCAGCCTGCAGAGCGCCCTGTCGACCCTGCAGACCTCGCTGGCCTCGCTGGCCGACGGCTCGCTCGCGCAAACCTATACCGCGACCGCCACGGACAACGGCCTGACCGCGAGCGCCGGCGTCGGCGCGCAGGCCGGCACCTACCAGGTCACCGTCTCGCAGATCGCGCAGTCGCAATCGCTGTCCTCGCCCGCCTTCGCCTCCACCACCCAGCTCGGCACCGGCAGCCTGACCCTGCAGGTCGGCACCAAGAGCTCGACGATCAACATCAGCTCGTCGAACAACACCCTGGCCGGCATCAAGGACGCGATCAACAACGATCCAAACAATCCCGGCGTGTCCGCGACCATCGTGAACGGCAGCGACGGCGCGCACCTGGTGCTGAGCTCGAAGGCCAGCGGCGCGGCCAACGCCATCAACGTGACGGCCAACGCGAGTGCCGACAACGGCCTGTCGCAGCTCAGCGTCACCCCCACGCCCAGCACCAGCGGCGGCGGCGCCACGATCCCGACCACCTCCAGCTGGAGCCAGTCGACCGCCGCGCAGGACGCGCAATACAAGATCGGCACGGTCAGCGGCTCGAGCCCGACCAACAGCGTCACCGGCGCGATCGCCGGCGTCACGCTGAACCTCACGCAGGCCGCGGTCAGCAACCCGCCCGCCGCTCAGACGCGACCATCGCCGCCGACACGACCTCGCAGGCCAACACCATCACCAGCTTCGTGAAGGCCTACAACACGCTGGTCACGACCTACTCGGCGGTCGGCACCTTCAACAGCTCGAATCCGTCGCAAAGCGGCCCGCTGTTCGGCGACTCGACGCTCAATTCGATCCAGAACCAGCTCTCGGCGATCCGCAGCGGCGGGGTCACCAGCAACGGCGCGAGCGCCACCCTGAATTCGCTGGGCATCACCATCGCTGACGGCAGCAACTCGGCGCAGCCGGTCGGCACCCTGGTGATCAACCAAAGCGCGCTGACTGCGGCGCTGCAAAACACCAACGCGGCCGCCACGCCGTTCAACGGCACCAACGGCATGGGCGCGCAGCTCAACAAGGCGATCACCAACATCACCGCGCCCAAGGGGATCCTCACACCACCAGCATGAACTCGGCGCAGAGCGACCTGACCAGCCTCACCAGCCAGCAGACCACGCTGAACGCCTATGCCGCGCAGCTGACCACCCAGTACAACACCCAGTTCACCCAGCTGAGCACCTTGCTGGCGCAGATGACGACCAACCAGAACTACCTGACCCAGCTGTTCGGCGGCACCAACAGCGCGGGCGCGCTGGCCACCAACAAGTAAGCGGCCCGGGACACGGAGAAGCGACATGGATCAATCCACCCTCGTCAGGCAGGTCCTCGCGATGACCCACGAGATCGACCGGGCGGTACAGCTGTCCGACTGGGAAGGTGCCGGGCGGCTGGTGGCCGCGCGCGAGCCCTACTTCATCGCGATCCAGCCCGAACAGTCGCCCGAGGCGATGCTGATGATCCGCGAGATCCAGGCAATCGACGCCGCCACCATGGCTGCCTCGCCGCGTGCGCGCGACGAGCTGCAGCACGAATACCGCGCCGCCATGGGCCGGCTCGATTCGGCCAGGCAGTACAACAGCCAGGCCGCGCTGCGCTACTGAGCGGCCGCCGCATCCCGGCGCCGCCGTCGAGCCAGCGACGGATTAGTCAGACCCGAATAATCACAATTCACGCGCACGAGCGCGTGCTCGTTCACCTCAAGGCCCGCCTCGCGCGGGCTGTTTTTATGGGTGCGCCCGGCAGGGCGCACTCA
Organism: Burkholderia sp.; assembly: GCA_040946965.1. GTDB lineage: Bacteria > Pseudomonadota > Gammaproteobacteria > Burkholderiales > Burkholderiaceae > Burkholderia. The sequence continues at coordinate 3,518 of JAYFRU010000386.1, forward strand.
CTCGGAGGTGAAAGTCCTCTGCTCGCCCGGCAAGGGGAAGAGTTAGCCGA
>JAYFRU010000387.1:0-3537 GCA_040946965.1 Burkholderia sp.
TCCCGCCAACCCCCTTCCAGACTGGCTCTCAGGCAGTTTTATCATGAAAATTCATCACCCTTTTCCGCGAAGACCCCTTTAATTATCTCCATGGGCCGGGCGACGCAACCCTCCCGCCCGGCCAGGGTGGAGGGAAACTTCATAAGTCTCGTCAGGCCGTGGACAACAACGGCTGCCGACGCCATGGCGCCAAATATGTTGACGTCGGCGCTTTGCCGGGGAGGCGAAGCAGACTACTCCCCTAAAACAAGCCCTATTCTAGCCGAACATTGTGACAGCACCAATTTTCCGGCCATCGCGGCGCACCGCCGGGGCGCGGCGCGCATGATGCCGGCGCCGCGCGGCCCGCGCCATGCCCTCGGCGTCATCGCCGCGATGACGGATGCGCATGGGTCGGCGCGCGCCAGCAGCGGCGCGGCTCGGCCGGCCGAGGCCGCCTTTCGCCGCCCATTGCACGCCTCGCGAGCGTGATCATGGCTGTGCTATCGTCGCCGCAGCCGATCGCAACCGAAACCGATCGCAGCGAATCGGCAAGGACCGCCAATCAACGACAACGGAAGCCGCCATGCCGGGATTCGACGAACGCGTACTCAACGGCATGAGCATCTTCGTGGCCGTGGTGGAAGCCGGCAGCTTCGCCGCCGCAGCCGAGCGGCTCGACATGTCGCAACCGGGCGTGAGCCGCGCGATCGCGCGGCTCGAAACGCGGCTCGAGATCCGCCTGTTCGATCGCAGCACGCGCGCCGTGTCGCTGACCGACGAGGGCCGGCGCTTCCACCAGCAGATCATGCCCTTGCTGTCCGGGCTCGAGGAAGCCGCCGCCACCGCCTCTGGCAGCGCCACCGTGGTGCGCGGCCGGCTGCGCGTGAACATCGACCCGTTCTTCTCGCGGCTGATGCTCGGGCCGCGCCTCGAGGCCTTCCTCAAGCAGCATCCCGAACTGCGGCTCGAGCTGGTCACGCGCGACCAGCTCGGCGACCTGGTGGCGGACGGCTTCGATCTCGCGGTGCGCTTCGGCGTGCCGCGCGAATCGGCGATGCGCGCGCGCAAGCTGCTCAACACGCGCATCCTCACGGTCGCCTCGCCCGACTACCTGGCGCGCCACGGTCGCCCGCTCACGCCGCGCGAGCTCGGCGACGGCAAGCACGTCTGCATCGACTTCCGCGATCCCGAAAGCGGCCGGCCGTTTCCCTGGGAATTCCATCGCAAGCGCGAGCGCGAGCGCGAGCGCATCACCGTCGAGACGCAGGCGCGGCTGGTAGTCAACGATGTCGGCACCATGCTGAGCGCCTGCGCGGCCGGTTACGGCGTGGCCCAGGTGATGGCGCTCGGCTCCGAGGCGCTGCTGGCCGAGGGTCGGCTGGTCGAGCTGTTTCCCGACTGGCCCGACGAGCGCTTCCCGCTCCACGCGCTCTGCCTGAGCGCCAATCATCTGCCCGCGAAGACGCGCGCCTTCCTCGACTTCGTGGTCTCGCTGACCGACGCGGGCACCGGCGACGCGCGCCCGCTCGCGCCGCCCGCCAAGCCTTCGCGCAAGCCCCGCGCGAAGGCCTGACGCACGCCTGCCCGGGATACGCGAGCGGGCACCGCGCCGCCGCCCCGCTCAGGCCACCGGCAGCGCCACGCCCGACAAGCGTTCGCATTCGGCCAGCAGGCGCGCCTGCAAGGCCGCGTCGCGCGTGGCCGGATCGGGCTGGCGCGGCTTCATGTGAAAGAAATACCCCGCGCTGACCAGCGCGCCTGGGTCCTCGCCGACCGCCAGCCAGGCCTGGGTGCGATGCGCCTGGTCCAGGTCGTCGGGCGCTCCCGGGCCGCCCATGCGGGTCGGCACCCAGCCCGGCTCGAGCGCATTCGACAGCACGCCGGGCCAGCGCCGCGCCATCGCGAAGGCCAGCAGCACGTCGTAGAGCTTGCTTTCCGCATAGGCCTCGGCACCGTTCCAGCGGCGCCGCGTCCAGGCCAGGTCGTCAAGCGCGGCTGCGGTGCCGCGATGCATGCCCGAGCTGAGATAGACCAGGCGTCGCGGCCGATGCATCAGCGCGCTCAGCACATAAGGCGCCAGCACGTTGATCGCGAATACATGCGGCAGGCCGTCGTCGGTCTCGATGCGGCGCTCGCGATAATCGACGCCGACGTTGTGGATCACCGCATCGAACTGCCCCAGCCGGTTGGCCTGCGCGGCCACCTCGCGCATCGCGTCGAGCGTCGAGAGATCGCCGCAGACGATCGCCTCCGCATCCGGCAGGCGCCGGCGCGCCTGATCGGTGCGCTCGGGGTTGCGCGCGTGCAGCACCACGCGATGGCCGTCCCCCGCCAGCAGTTGCCCGGCCATCAGCCCGAGCCCGTCGCTCGATCCGGTGATGAAGATCCTTGCCATGTGTCCTCCGCTTGAGTGTCAGGAAATGCCGGAGCCGGCGCGGCGCCGGGCCGTGCCCGCGCCGAAGGGCTGGCCGAAGCGCGTGCCGGGTTCGCCGGCGAGCGGCGCGGCGGCCGCCGCGCACAGCATGCCGAGCGCGGCCACCAGCGGCCAGCGCAGCGTCAGCGCCCACGAGGCCAGCATCGAGCCCAGCGCGCCGCCGAAAAAGAAGATCGCGATATAGAGGCTGTTGAGCCGGTTGCGCGCGGCCGCGTCGATCGACAATACCGCGCTCTGCGCCACCACATGGCAGATCTGCACGCCGGCATCGATCATCAAGGCGGCGAGCACCCAGGCCAGCCCGGCCGGCGACAGCCCGAAGCGATGCAGCAGCACGAACGGCGCCGCGCCCCAGAACAGGCTGAACGCGCCGAACAGGCAGGCCTGCGCGCCGCCGAGCCGGCGCAACCGCGCATGCCGGCGCAGCAGGCCGCCGAACGAGACGAGCAACTGTCGATAGGACGCCGGCGCGACCGGACGATGGCTGGGCAGGCGGCGCGCGAGCAACACGCCGAGCAGGGCCAGCAGCAGCGCATCGGCGAGATAGAGGCGGCGCCACGCGGCCTGCGCGGCGAACAGGCTCGCCACCGGCCGCGACAGCATGATGCCGGCCAGCAGGCCGCTGGTGACCACGCCCACCACGCGCCCGCGCGACGCTTCATCGGCCATGCGCGCCGCGATCGGCACGATCATCTGCACCGCCGTGCAGCCCAGGCCGATCGCGAAGGACGCGGCCAGGAAGGCGGCGGCGCTGCCGGCCCGCGATGCGGCCAGCAGGGCGATGCACAGGCCGCCCAGCGTGAGCAGCACCAGGCGGCGATGGTCGACGCGGTCGCCGAGCGGCGCGAGCAGCAGCAGGCCCGCGCAATAGCCGAGCTGGCTCAGCATCACGATGGTGCCCGCCGCCTGCAGCGGCAGCCCGATGACGGGCGCGATCGGGGACAGCAGCGGCTGCGCGAAATATTGAGTAATTCGTAAATCATGACAACGGAAACGGCCGTCGTGCGTTATAGATCTCATCACCTCGGTGCGCGTCAAGGTAGCTGTCGCCTCGGTCATGCAACGTGAACCTGCTTATGAGCCCTGATTCCGACCTCACTGACGGCGGCGGGGGGGGGGGG
>JAYFRU010000388.1:0-3519 GCA_040946965.1 Burkholderia sp.
CACGCCGATGGTCAGGCCGGTGGCGAGGAACAGCGTCGATTCGACCCCGTAGGTGATGGCGACCGGCCAGCCGATGCCGACCAGCTCGCCCATCATCGGCAGCTTGGGCCGCGAGGCGGACACGAAGTGGCGGAACGCGGGGCGGTCGTGCAGCAGCACCAGCAGCGCGATCGCGGTGAGCCAGATGGTGATGGTGGTGGCCACCGCCGAGCCAAGGAAACCGAGCTGCGGCAGGCCGAAGGCGCTGTGGATCAGCCCGTAGTTGAGCACCGCGTTGATGCCCACACCCGCGATCGAGACCCACAAGCCGGCGCGCGGCGCCGATCGCCGGCAGGAAGGAGCGCATCAGGCCCACGCCGATCAGGCTGCCCGGCGCGGCCAGGCACAGCACCCGGCAGTATTCGCCGATATTGCGGGCCAGTTCGGCCGGCTCGTGGAACATCAGCAGCAGCGGCTCGACGAACAGCAGCACCAGGATCGCCGGCAAGGCTAGCAGCAGGGCCAGTGCGACGCCGGTCCAGTAGATGTGCGGGATGCGCTCGTCGGCCTGCGCGCCGCGCGCATGCGCAACGCTGACGCTGACCGCAGTCAGCACGCCCTGCAGCACCGTGACCACCACGAAGAACAGCGTCGCGCCGAGGCCGCCGGCGGCGAGCGAATCGGGGCCGAGCGAGCCGAGCAGCACCGTGTCGGTGACGCTCATCGCCATCTGCAAGAGCTGCGCGATCGCGAGCGGCGCGGCGAGACGGGCGGTGTCGGCGGCGTGGCGAGAGAAGGAGGGCGGCGCGCTGGCCGCGCGCGAGAAGCCGGGAAGCGACATGAGCGCACCGCGCGGGTGCGGGCCCGCGCTCTGTTGTTGTAGTGAAGCGAGCTGCTTACGTTTTTCCTGCGCGACTGTCGAATTCGCACCAGAGGCCGCGCCGCGCGTGGGGGCTTCGCGGCGGCATGGGGCCGGAAGCCGCGCGCGGGGACGGATGAGCGACTCGCACCGCACGGCGCGGGCCGCAGAAGTGGGCTACAAGCGCTTCGCGCGCGCAGCCCGTGCGAGCGCGAAGCGCCTAGGCGCCGTGTACGGCGATGCGCGTGTCCTGGAACAGCACCACCTGGCCCGCGCGGATCTTGCAGGTCTTGCGCAGCTCGACGGCGCTGTCGACGCGCACCGCGCCCGAGGCGACCAGCACCTTGGCGGAGCCGCCGCTGTCGGCCACGCCGCTGATCTTGAGCAGGTTGTGCAGTTCGACGTAATCGCCGGTCAGAGTGAAATCGAGGTTGGGCATCGTTCGAGGCGCCAATGACGCACCCATGTAAAAAAGCAAGGCTCGCATCATAAGCCAGCGCGACGACGGCGGCGAGCGCCTTGCGCGGCGGCGCGCCGGCCGCCTGCCCCGACGGGCACGTTCGCTGCGTCACACAGGCTCGCGCAAGCCCCGGCACCACGCGCTGTTTCCCATTACGAGTTCGCGACTGTAAGCAGATGTCGACCAGCCGCAAGCAAATGAAACGGTGGGTAACAGTCGGGGCTCGCGGCGAACCGGCCGCCGTGAGGGCCGGTCTTTCCTAAAGCCTGCCGCATGTCGCGGCAAGGCGGCGCGGCCGGGTTCGGAGCCGCGTCGAACACTTTCCCCGAGGAGAAATCTCATGTCCAGGATTCGCCAGATGCTGATGGGTGCCGCGCTGGTGACGACCACCGTGTTCGCGGCGACTTCCGCGCTGGTCCAGGCAGGCGGCGGTGGCGCGGCCGGCGGTGGGGGGCGGCGGCGCGGCGGGCGGCGGTTCGCAAGGTGCGAATTCCGGCGGCCAGACGGGTGGTACCGATGCGGCGCCGACCGCGCCGGGCAACGGCTCGAACGACAGCATGAGCGGCATGAACGGCAAGGGCAGCACCGGCACCCATCACTCGATGAAGTCGCATTCGAAGACGCGTGCCAACAGTGCCGCGCACGGCGCGAATTCGAAGGCGGGCGACGCGGTGAACGGCAATACCAGTGGCATGTCGCCGGCCGCCAACGGCAGCCCGGGTTCGGGCCAGTAAGCCTTGCCGATCCCGATCCGCCCCGCACGGTGCGGGCCGGAAGCCGTCGCGAACGGGTTCCGGCTCGTGGCGGGGCGTCCGGGCGTGTCGGGCCTCGCCTATTGGCGTTGCTGCGGCTGGCGCGGCGGATTCTGCGTGGCCGGCGCCTTGGCCGGCGTGGCCACCATGAAGATGCCGCGCAGCCAGGCGGCGAGCCGCGAGAACACGTCGTAGGGCTCCTCGACGAAGATCTCCGGCTTGAGCAGCCGCAGGTATTCCATGATCTGCTGGGCTTCCTGCTTCTGGAACGAACCGTGCGCGAGCCCGAGCCGCAGCAGGCCGCGCAGCTCGCCGAGCTTTTCGCGCGCGGTGCTGCCCACGCTCATCTCGCAGGCCAGCTTGGCTTCGTAGACGCGCTGGCGCAGCGATTCCGCGAGCCGCCAGGCCGGCGTCTGCATGCGCTCCTCGAGGGTCTGGATGTCGTGCACGGCCGACTTGATCTGGCCCGCGAGCGGGTCGATCAGGGCGGCATCGCCCTGCCCTTCCGAGACGATCGCGGCGGCCCAGTCGTGGCAGGCCTTGGCCAGTTCCTCGGGGGTCCATTCGCTGCGCGAGGCGAAGCCGAAGGTCTCGGCCTGGCGCATCAGGATCTCGACGACGTTCGGGAATTCCTTGTCCAGCGTGCGCTTGGCCCAGGCATACTGGCCGCCCTGCAGCATGCGCTGCACGGCGTGCTCGGTCAGCGGCACCATGTTGTCGAGCAGCTTGGCGCGCAGGAAATCCTCGAAAGACGGCGTGGCCAACTGCGGATCGAGTTTCAGCGAGACACGCACGAACGCGTCGAGGTCCTTGCGTAGCGACGCAATGGTGTCGTCCTTGATCGACAGCGTGATGTGGCCCATGAATCTCTCGGTACGCGGTGGCTGCCGGCAGCGTGTGGTCGCCGGCAGGCGCCGTTCGTGGCGGCGGGGCACTCGCGCATGCGCTTGCCCCGGTTGCGTCGCGATCGGCGCCAGGAGGGTTGTCCTCCTATATCGGCCGTGCAAGAGGAAACTTGAGGCCGCGCGCCGGGCGAGGCTGGCGCGGCCGACGCGGTGCGCTCAGGTTGGCAGCCAGCGCGGGATCACCAGGCCCTGCCAGGCGAAAAACACCGCGAGCCCGAGCGCGATCGTCAGCAGCGGGCGATGCGTGGCGGCCGAGACGATCACCGCAGCGACGCCGCCGACCAGCTGCGGGTTGCGCAACGACAGTTCGAGCCCGCCGCCGTGCGGCGCGATGGTCATCGGCACCACGATCGCGGTCAGCACCGTGACGGGGACGAAGCCGAGCGCGGTGCGCACCAGCGGTGGAAACACCAGACGTTCGCCGAACAGGAACAGCGTGGTGCGGATCGCGATCGCGTAGGTGACGGCGGCCATGCCGAACAGGATCAACAGATAGTTCACGAGGTGGCCTCCACGCGGCGGCGCGCCCGTCCGTGATCGCGCAGCGAGAGCGCGACGCCCACC
>JAYFRU010000389.1:0-3490 GCA_040946965.1 Burkholderia sp.
ACACTTCCCCTTGTCGGGCGTGTAGAGGACTTTCACCTCCAAGTGTGTGCGCCCAGCCGGGCGCACGGAAAAAGGGCGCGGCAAACGCTGCCGCGCCCGGACATGCCTCGATTCCTACCCCGGTCGGCCGGGATCAGTCGCGCAGCAGGAAACCGCCCGGCGTTTCGTCGAGCGCGCTGGCGCCCGGCTCGACTTCGGAACAGACCTGCGAAGCGTCGAACGGCTGGGAGCCGATCACGCGAGGATAGCGCGTCGCCCGCAAGGCGCGCACCTTGTTGCTGTCGGGCCGCTGCGCCGGCCGGCGCAGGAAGCGCGACAGTTCCGTCAACGCCAACTGATACACATCCCGCTTGAACTCGATCACCGCGTCGAGCGGCACCCAGTACTCGTTCCAGCGCCAGGCGTCGAACTCCGGGTGGTCGGTGGCGCGCAGACAAATGTCGCAGTCGCGTCCGACCATCCGCAGCAGAAACCAGATCTGCTTCTGTCCGCGATAATGCCCGCGGACCTCGCGCTTGATGAACTTGTCAGGCACCTCGTAACGCAACCAGTCGCGCGTGCGACCGATGATCTTGGTGTGCTCCGGAAGCAGGCCGGTTTCCTCATGTAGTTCCCGGAACATCGCCTGCATCGGGGTCTCACCATACTTGATGCCCCCTTGCGGGAATTGCCAGGAATGCTCACGAAGCCGTTTGCCCCAAAACACCTCATTGTGCGAGTTCAGCAGGATGATGCCGACGTTCGGGCGAAAGCCTTCACGATCCAGCATACAACCACCTTCGAATCCTTTAAAATTGCTTTGATTATAAACAGATAACGGGCGCCGCGCACCGCAACGGACCGAATCTCGGCGAGGTGCGTCAGCTACACTGTCCCTGATTAGTCTGCTAAGTCATCTGCGCCGCGAGCGCCTGCTGGTGGTTCGTCGCGCGCAGTCATCCACCCCATTTCGCCTTTTTCTGGCGGCCCGGATTGGGCCGTCGTTTCTGGAACTGTCCGCATGAAAGCCTCCCGTTTCTTTATCGGCACCCTGAAGGAAGCTCCCGCCGACGCCGAGATCGTCAGTCACAAGCTGATGGTGCGCGCCGGCATGATTCGCCGCGTCGCCGGCGGTATCTACAACTATCTGCCGGTCGGCCTGCGCTCGATTCGCAAGGTCGAGGCGATCGTGCGCGAGGAGATGAACCGGGCGGGCGCGATCGAACTGCTGATGCCGGCGGTGCAGCCGGCCGAGCTCTGGCAGGAATCGGGACGCTGGGTGCAGTACGGCCTCGAGCTGCTGCGCATCAAGGACCGCAAGGACAACGACTTCGTGATCGGGCCGACGCACGAGGAAGTGATCACCGACATCGCGCGCAACCAGATCAAGAGCTACCGGCAGATGCCGGTGAACTTCTACCAGATCCAGACCAAGTTCCGCGACGAGATCCGTCCGCGCTTCGGCGTGATGCGCGGGCGCGAATTCATCATGAAGGACGCGTATTCCTTCGACAAGGACCAGGCCGGCCTCAAGGAGTCGTATCGCAAGATGTACGACGCCTATGTGCGCGTGTTCACGCGCATCGGCCTGGAGTTCCGCGCGGTGGCGGCCGACAACGGCTCGATCGGCGGCAGCGGCTCGCATGAGTTCCACGTGATCGCCGACACCGGCGAGGACGCGATCGCCTATTGTCCGAGTTCGGAGTTCGCCGCCAACGTCGAGGCCGCCGAGGCGCTGCCGCTGCTCGCCAGCCGCGCGGCGCCGGCCGAGGCGCTGGCCAAGGTCGCCACGCCGGGCAAGGCCAAGTGCGAGGCGGTGGCCGAACTGCTCGACATCCCGTTGGCGCGCACCATCAAGTCGATCATCGTCGCCACCGAGAACGAGGGCGCCGAGCCGATCATCTGGCTGCTGATGCTGCGCGGCGACCACGATCTCAACGAGATCAAGGCCGCCAGGCTGCCGGGCCTGGCCGACTACCGGATGGCCACCGAGGCCGAGATCGTCGAATGGTTCGGCACGCCGCCGGGCTACCTCGGCCCGATCGGCACGAAGAAGCCGGTCAAGGTGATCGCCGATCGCACGGTCGCCAACATGAGCGATTTCGTGGTCGGTGCCAACGAGGTCGATTACCACATCGCCGGCGTGAATTGGGGCCGCGACCTGCCGGAGCCGGAGGTCGCCGACCTGCGCAACGTCCAGAAGGGCGATCCCTCGCCGGACGGCAATGGCGTGCTCGACATCTGCCGCGGCATCGAGGTCGGCCACGTGTTCCAGCTCGGCATCAAGTATTCGAAGGCGATGGGCTCGACCTTCCTCGACGAGGGCGGCAAGCCGCAGCCGATGGAGATGGGCTGCTACGGGATCGGCATCACGCGGATCCTGGGTGCCGCGATCGAACAGAACTTCGACGACAGGGGCATCATCTGGCCCGAATCGATCGCCCCGTTCGAGGTGGTGCTCTGCCCGATGGGCTATGACCGCAACGAGGCGGTGCGCAATGCCGCCGACCAACTCCGCGCGGACCTGCTCGTGGCCGGCATCGACGTGATCCTCGACGATCGCGGCGAGCGCCCGGGCGTGATGTTCGCTGACTGGGAGCTGATCGGCGTGCCGCATCGCCTGGTGATCGGCGAGCGCGGCCTGAAGGACGGCAAGATCGAGTACCAGGGCCGCCGCGATACCGAGGCCAGCCTGCTGCCGGCCGAAGGGGCCGCCTTGACCGTCATCGAAAAGGTCCGCGAGGCGCTCGCGCGCTGAAGCGGCGCCTGCGCCGTCGCGGCGCGCAGCCGGAGTCGAAAATGGAGTACAACTTCGTGTCCGCGACGGTGCTGCTGATCCTGATCACCGATCCGCTCGGCAATATTCCGCTGTTCATCGCCGCGCTGCGTCATGTGCCGGGTCCGCGCCGCGTGCGCGTGATCCTGCCGCAAGATCGCGATCGCCTTCACCATCCTGCTGCTGTTCATGGCGGTCGGCGACCGCTTCCTGCGGATGATGAGCCTGACCGACCTGTCTTTGCGGATCGGCGGCGGGATCGTGCTGTTCCTGATCGCGCTGCGGATGATCTTCCCGCATCCGGACGGCGCCTTCGGCAACGATCCGCGCGGCGCCGAGCCCTTCATCTTGCCGCTCGCGATTCCGGCCCTGGCCGGCCCTCGGCGCTGGCCACCGTGATGCTGCTGACCTCGCAGGCGCCCGGCAAGACCATGGAATGGGTCGGCGCGCTGACGGTGACGATGCTGGTCTGCGCGATCGTGCTGGTGTTGGCCGAGCGGATCCAGCGCTGGCTCGGCGAGCGCACCGTGATGGCCTTCGAGCGGCTGATGGGGCTGGTGCTGGTGGCGATCTCGGTGGAGATGATCCTGGCCGGCATCCGCGCGTTCGTGCACCAGTTGTAGATCGCGCCGGCACCGCGCCGCAGTGGCGCCCCCAAAATCGAGTAGGGGACGGGGTTACCCCCGTCGCCCTCTCACACCACCGTACGTGCGGTTCCGCATACGGCGGTTCATA
>JAYFRU010000390.1:0-3489 GCA_040946965.1 Burkholderia sp.
CGGACGGAACCCTTCGACGCGGTATGCGTCCGAGAGACGCTTGTGTTTGCGTGAAGTAGCCATCGCGAAATCATGCCAGCTTTCGTGTGCCGCTCACATCCCGCCAACCCCCCTTCCAGACCGGCTCTCAGGCAGTTTTATCATGAAAATTCATCACACTTTTCCGCGAAGGCCCATTTTTGTATTCGGCACCGGGGGCTTAGAGCGGCGCCGGCGTCGACGGGCCGGCCGGGCGCGAGCTGCCTTGCGGCGCGGCGGCCTGGTCCGACCGTGACGGCGGCTGCAGGCCGCTGCCGGCCCACTGCTCGCCGAGCGCCGTTTCCGGCGAATGGCTGAAGTGCTCGACCAGGTGGTCGATGAAGGTGCGGACCTTGGCCGGCAGGTGGCGGCGGCTCGGGTACGCGACATTGATCTCGATCTGGGGCAGGCGGTAGTCGGGCAGCAGGCGCACCAGCTTGCCGCGTGCCGTGTCGCCGCCGATCAGGTAGCTCGGCAGCATCGCGATGCCCATGCCGAGCAGCGCGAACTGGCGCAGCATCTCGGTATTGTTGGCGACGATCACATTGGTCGGCTGCACCCGCACTTCGCTGTCCGGCTCCGTGAACACGCGCTCGTCGCCCCAGTATTCGGAGGGCAGGCTCAGCGACGGGTGCTCCATCAGGTGCTCGGGATGGGTCGGCACACCATGCTGCTCCAGGTAGGCGGGCGTCGCGCAAACCGTCATGCAGCCGGTGGTGAGGTGCCGCGTGACGATGCTGGCGCTGCGCATCTGGCGCGCGATCACCACGCCGACGTCGAAGCCTTCCTCGACCAGGTCGACTTGGCGGTCGACGAGGGTCAGGTCGGGAATCACCTTGGGATAGCGCTGGGTGTAGGTCTGCAGCACCGGCACGAGGTTGTGCAGGCCGAACACGACCGGCGCGACGATGCGCAGCGTGCCGACCGGCTCATGATTGCGCGCCACCACCATCTGCTCGACGTCCTCAAGCTCGTCGAGGATCTGGCGGGCACGTTCCAGATAGACCTGACCGGATTCGGTCAGGGAGAGGCTGCACGTGGTCCGGTTCAGCAACTGCGTGCCGAGCCGACCTTCGAGATTCGCGACATGGCGCGTGGCCACAGCGTTCGAGATATCCATCGCACTGGCCGCTCGCGCGAAGCTGCCCAGATCCGCCACCTTGACGAACACTCGCATCGTCTGCAAATGATCCATAACCACTCCTGCCGCTGTGCATTACAGCTTCAAAATTGTGTAGCAAATGCGTAATTTTCCTACCGGCAGCGAATTTGGTGCAGAGTTGCCGTCAGAGTGCGGGAAATCCACAAAAAATGTTCATCCCAACCCAGGCTTACGCCAGGATTCATCTAATTATTCTGATAACAGAAACAATAGGTTCCAAATACGCTCATTCTCTACATTGGCTCAACGGTGGCCGGCATTGCGTCCGATCAGCGATCGATGCGAGGGTGGCGGGGCGCCCGTAACAAGCTGTTAAAAAGCGATACCCCTGCGGCGCCGCCGTCATAAGATCATGACGGCCCCGCCCTGCGGGCCGCCGGCGCGCCCTGTCGCCCGGTGCTTTCCGTTTTTGTGCCGCTTCCGAACCCTTCATGAAAATAGCCATCCTCGACGACTATCAGGACGCCGTCCGCAAGCTCACCTGTTTCGAGTTGCTCGCCGACCACGAGGTTAAGGTCTTCAACAATAGCGTGCGCGGGCTCGGCCAGCTCGCCAGCCGCCTCAGCGAAATCGAGGCATTGGTCCTGATTCGCGAACGCACCCACATCACCTCGCAACTGCTGGCAAAACTGCCGCATCTGCGCATGATCAGCCAGACCGGCAAGGCCTCCAGCCATATCGACATGGCTGCCTGCACCGAGCGCGGCACCGCCGTGCTGGAAGGCACCGGCTCGCCGGTGGCGCCGGCCGAGCTGACCTGGGCGCTGATCATGGCCGCCCAGCGCCGCATCCCGCAGTATGTCGCCAACCTCAAGCAGGGCGCCTGGCAGCAATCGGGCCTGAAGACCTCGGCGATGCCGCCCAACTTCGGCCTCGGCCAGGTGCTGCGCGGCCAGACGCTCGCGATCTGGGGCTACGGCAAGATCGGCCAGATGTTGGCCGGCTACGGCAAGGCCTTCGGCATGAAGGTGCTGGTCTGGGGCCGCGAGCATTCGCTCGAGCGCACGCGCGCCGACGGCCATGACACGGCGGCCAGCCGCGAAGCCCTCTTCGAGGAAGCCGACGTCCTGACCCTGCATCTGCGCCTGAACGACGAGACCCGCAGCATCGTCAAGCAGGACGACCTGATGCGCATGAAGCCGACCTCGCTGCTGGTGAATACCAGCCGCGCCGAGTTGCTCGAGGACAGCGCGCTGGTCAATGCGCTCGCCTACAACCGGCCGGGCATGGTCGCCATCGACGTGTTCGAGAGCGAGCCGATCCTGCAGGGCAACAGCCTGCTGCGTATGGAGAACGTGATCTGCACGCCGCATATCGGCTATGTCGAGCGCGAGAGCTACGAGCTGTATTTCGGCGCCGCGTTCCGCAACATCCTCGCCTTCGATTCAGGCGACATGTCGAGCGTAGCGAACCCCGACGCGCTGGTCGGCGGGCGCAGCCGGCGCGCGTAGGCGCCGGGCAAAGGGCATGGCGGCGCCTTGCGTGCCGCCGCCCGCATCCGTTATCGAAGCCTCAGAACGCGACGCTCACGCGCCGCGCCTGCGCAGCTTCCGTTCCTATCGCGGCGACGAATTTCTCGCCATCGCGGCGGCCGAGATCGTAGGCGTGCTGCATCTGGCCGGGGCTGGTGTAGTCCCAGCTCGAGATCGGCACCTTCGTCGAGGGCTGCACATAGAGCCGCGTCTGCTCGCCGTGCGCGACTGTGAAGCGCTGCGGACGCGGATAGCGCCGCGTCACCATCACCAGCACCCGGCCTGGCGTGGGATCGAGCGCGCCGACCGGCACGTTGTCGACCATCACGCCGTCCAGCACCGGCCGCCCCGCGCGGCGCAGCACCGGCGTGAACGGCGGCGTGCACGAGGACTGCAGGATCAGGTCGGCCAGCTCGTCGACATGCGCGCAATCCTGGGCTCGCACGAACTCGGGGCGGAAGCCGAGCGACTGGCCGAGCGTCGGATGCAGCGTCTTGCGGATGTATTGCTCGATGTTGTAGGCAATCAGGCCCGCCGCCACCGCGCTGCGCGCGCCGAGCCAGCGCGGCACGTGCGATACGCCGATGCGGATTTCCGGCGCGTCGGCCAGCTGCGTGAAGCGATCGCCGTAGATGTCGACCAGCGCCTGCCGGTAGATCCGGTAATGCGGGAATAACGGCTTGCCGCGCAGCAGGTTGCCCCAGTAGGCGTTCCTGGTGTTGTCGTGCAGGGCATCCAGGTAATAAGTTTTCACGAAAAGCTGGTTTGAAATTTGGTTCCATAGCCAGCCAGTAGATCGGCCAGTTCAGCGTCGATGGTTTCCTTGGTCCAGGTGAC
>JAYFRU010000391.1:0-3459 GCA_040946965.1 Burkholderia sp.
TTACCCATCTTGCATTCCTCCTTGCCTGAGTTTTACACACCCTCAGCAAGGGATACATTTTTGGCGGGCAACTTCACATCGAGAAGAACGTGACGGGCGCGACTGGTGGGTCGAGCGGGCTGCTCTCCGGCGCGGTGAATCAGGTTACGCCATCGTCCGGCAGCGTTATCTCAACCATCACTGGCAGTTTGTCGAGGCTCTTCCAATGAAGAAGATCGTTTCCCTGTCGGCCTTGTCTCTTGCCGCCTTGATGTCGTCAAGCAGTGCCTATGCCGTTTGCGATGGCTGTGTCGTGAGCGCGGTGCAGGTCGCGGCGACTATGATCACAACCACGATTACCTCTTCAGTCGGCTCGCTTGGCACGACGCTCTCCAACCTTTTAAACGAGATTGACACGGACATTGCCGGCGTCGGATCGAAGGTGTCCGACAGCCTTGTTCAGGCGGCAAATACACAACGAGAGATGGCTCTCGAAGTGCAGCGGCAACAAGAGATGGATCCGGTCGCGCGCGAAACGGAGTTGCCGATTGATCCGTGCGCAACGTCGTCCAGCAACTACGCGATGCAGGCTGTCCATAGCACGAATACCACCGCTTCGAGCTATCGGCCGGGCGGTGGGGCGAGCGTGAGCAGCGCGCCGTTGAGCAAGGCGCTGAACGGTCCCGCGCCGTCTGTCGAAGCGTCGAGGCGCGCCTCTGCCGCGATCCACCAGGCGAAGTATTGCTCCGCAGTTGAGGTGCAGCTTGGATATCCCGGCTGTTCGACATCGACCATGCCGGGCGCTGACGCAAATGCGGACTCGCTTTTTACCGGGGCCGGGATACCGGGCAAGGATGCGGATCTGACATTTACCAAGGATCAGGAGGAGGCTGCACGTGCCTACGCGCGCATGTCGATCGATCCCAATCCGCCTGAGAACATTTCGAAGGCAGAGGCGGCGACTGAAGTCGGCAAGCTGTATGTGGCGATGCAGAAGGCGTATCAGGCGAACATGACTTCGGCACAAAAGGCGATGAATGACGAGATCGCGTCGCACATGCCGTTTCCGGGGAGCGCGCAACTGATTCAGGATATCAACCAGTCGGACGCAGCGGCGCAGTATTTCAACGCGACCGCATCGAGCGTGGCGAAGAGCACCGGCACGATGAGCCTTGCCGAACTGGAAGAATTTGAGGCGGGGCGTCGGTGGAGAAATCCGTACTGGCAGATCGAATTCGCGACGCTGGCCGACCCGACCAAGCTGGCTCGCGAACAGATTTTCGTATCCGCCTTCATGGCGGATATCCAGTATCAGCAGTTCCAGAAGAGCAAGCACATTGACGTACTGCTCGGGCAAATCCTGGCCGCGCTGGAGCGCTCGGGCGACCGGCCTGCCCTGGAGTCGCAGCTTCAACGTGTGCGGGCGACAAACGCGAGGTGATCAGATGGTTCAGCAGGAAGTAGGAGTGCCGTCTCCAGCGAATCGGCTCGCGATGTTTCGCGTCGGCCGGGTTGACAACGGGGTGACGAGCATCGCGGCGACCGCGCAGCGGTTCCGGGGAGAGGTCGATATGGCGCTGACTGGTAAGTCAGATGCTGACTCGACTAAAGCCGTCACAAAGGCGTTTATCGCCTCATATCAGGCGTTCTCCGAATCGTTGGAGGCCGCTCGAACGGGAGGTGTCGTAAAGGGCGCGACGATCGACGTGCTGGAGTCGATCATGAAGAAGCTGAAGACGGAATACGCGGATGGCCTTGCGTCGTTGCGAGGCGATGTTGCACGGCTGGAGCAGCGAGGCCCTATGTCCATGAAGGACTTTTGCACAGCCGCGACCGACAAGATCGATCGGCTCGAACAGTTCTGGCAGACGACGTACCAGCACGCGCCGAAGATGAAGATGTAAAGGCGGGCTGCGGGACGGCCGTGCGTTAACATCGAACTATTGTTCAAGGTCGGGGAAAAGGATGGTTAGGGCGAAAGCCAAGGCGAGCGCAATCACGCATGGTCTCTTGCGAGAGGCACCATTCGAAGTTGATCGGGGCCGCCTGCTGACGACAGACGAGGCAAAGGCGACGATCGCGGCGAAAGGTTGGACCAACCGCGCGTTGGCCGAGTGGTGGGGATGCCGCGCCGAGTACATCAGCAAGATCATCCACGATCCGGCGCGCAAACGACATTTCGATGATGCGCTTCGCGGTCTTCCGCATGCGTCCGAGGTTCGATCCCCCGATCAAAGATAGGATCACGATATGGCGAGCGGCTGGACGAAGTTGCGGCAATGGCTGCGAAGGGTCTTGGGTTTCGATCGGGACGAGGCACCTGATGATGCCGACATCGAGGCGATGGAGAGTCTGAGCATCACGAGCCAGCTTGCCGCCGTGCCTGATGCCTATCTGGCATTTCTTCCTCACGACATTTGCGATCTGATACGGCAGGCCAAGAGCCTTCATGGCGAGATCGCGATGGCTCAAGCTAATCAGATTGCAGTAATCGCGCGCAAGGTGGTGGGGTTCGTGCCGCTTCACCACGTGTTTCGGACGACGGGGCAGTGCTACGACAATTTCGTTGCTTTGCCGGAGGATGTGCCGCCGATCAATGGCGCATCAGACGCCATCGAGGAACGTAAGCGCATCCGCGCTGCGATCAAGTCCACCGAATTCAACATCGAGGTCTGTGACCCTTGGGGTAGACCAATCTGACGGGGTGTTTGTGACGAGTGCCGGCCGGTGTCGATATCGTGTTTTCGGTGGCAACCTCCGACCTGCTATCAGGTGCGGTTCATCTCAGACTGACCGTCAAAATCGAGCGCTATGCGCGCGGTCAACCCGCTTTGTTCGCGGCGAGCGGGTTCCGCCGTCGCGATGACGCCCGCCCGCGCTTTTTCCCTTTCAAGGCGCAACCGCAGTTCTTCGAGCGCAACCAGATCGCAATCCGTTTCAGCACGCCAGCAGCGTTCCGTGGTCGAGCGCAGTTCGTCGATGCGCAGGATGAACGCGCGTGCATGCCTGAGTTCGCCGATGAGCGTATGGATGCATTCATCGTCCGGGTAGTGTTGCTCCAGGCCGTGAAGATCATGACGGGTGGGTGCAACGAATGGGGGCAGGGGCCGTGATGGTCCGTGCGTGACGCCGGCGCGAAAGATCTCGCCCTGTAGTTCAGTGCGCAGGTGCCCGAGCGCAACCAACTGGTTGCCCGTCTCGTCGTACCAGCAGCGCTGGATGACCTGGCGAAAGGACTCCACCTCCCGTATAAACCCCCGCAGATGCTGGATTTCCAGGATCACGCGCTGGACGACGCCGTTGTTGCGATAGCGTCGCCACCACTCACGAAGCTGGTAGACGGTGGGCGGGTGGTGTTCAGAGAAAGGGGGCATGATATGGCGGAAAACGAACACTGTATATTTATAAGGGCTATCCACTTAGCGCCACTGGAGCGAGAATCTCGGGATGAGCGAATTTTCCTCCTCCCCGCGCGCCGGG
>JAYFRU010000392.1:0-3451 GCA_040946965.1 Burkholderia sp.
CTTCGAGCGTCGCGCTGACATTCACGAAGCCTTCTTAAAACTAGGCTGCTCGCTCGTCTGCTGGAACATCTTCAGCCATGCTGAGCAGGCTTTTTGAACTGGCCTCTAAGGGCGGGCGACACGCCGTGTGTGCCGTGCGCGGTGATGCGGGCAACGCAGTCGCAGGCCCCGGCATCGATCCGTTGCTGGTGGGCGCGACCTTCCCAAAAGTCGCGCGGCTTCTGAAAACGGATGAGTTCTCATCCGTTTTTCGTTTGCGGCCCTGGTGGCGCAGCGCGCACTTCGTGATCTACGGCAAGCCGACGGGCGGCGACGCGCGTCTGGGCCTAGTGATCGGCAAGAAGTTCGCGCCGCGCGCGGTCACGCGCAACCTGGCGAAGCGCCTCGCCCGCGACGCGTTTCGCCGGCGGCGCGCCGAGTTCGCCGGCTGGGACCTGCTGTTGCGGCTGCATACGCGCTTCGACGCGAAGGCGATGCCGAGCGCGGTTTCCGCGCCGCTCGCCGCGCTGTGCGAGGGCGAGATTCGCGAGCTGCTGGACAAGGCGGCGCGCGAGGTTGTCCGGCGCGGCGCCGCGAAGCCCGCAGCGGACTGAGCTTTCCCCACGAGGTACGGGCCGGATGCGTCGACACGATACGTCCGGCCACATGGCGGCGCGCAGGCGCCGACTGCTATGCAAACGGTTTTGATCGCGTTGCTGCGTTTCTACAAGGCTGCCGTGAGTCCCTTCCTCGGCAGCCGTTGCCGCTTTTATCCTTCCTGTTCGGATTACGCGCGCGAGGCAATCCAGTATCATGGCGCCGCGCGCGGCAGCTACCTGGCCGCTAGGCGCCTGTGCCGCTGCCATCCTTTTTCCGCCGGCGGCATCGATCTGGTTCCACCGGCCCGATCCGGTCCTTGCGCCAACCACGACGCTGAAGCGCCGTCCCATCGACTCTGAGACAACGCATGGATATCAAACGCACCGTCCTATGGGTGATCTTCTTCATGTCAGCGGTCATGCTGTACGACAACTGGCAGCGTGCCCATGGACGCCAGTCGATGTTCTTCCCGAACGTCACGCAGACCACCGGCGCCTCGTCGACCGATGCGAGCAGCGGCGCGCCAGCGGCCCTGCCGGCCGCCTCCACCACGGCACCCGATTCCACCGCGCCGATCGCCCAGGCGCAGCTGGTGAAGTTCTCGACCGACGTCTATGACGGCGAGATCGACACGCGCGGCGGCACGCTCGCGAAGCTGACGCTGAAGAAGGAAGGCGACGGCAAGCAGCCCGACCTGTTCGTCACGCTGTTCGACCACACCAAGGATCACACCTACCTGGCGCGCACCGGCGTGACGGGCGGCAACTTCCCGAACCACAACGACCCGTACACGCCGGCGGCGGGCAACCCGAGCGCGCTGGCGGCCGGCCAGGACAGCATGAAGCTGTCCTTCGAGTCGCAGGAAAAGGGCGGCGTGAAGGTGGTGAAGACCTATACCTTCACGCGCAGCAGCTACGTGATCGGCGTCGACACCAAGATCGACAACGTCGGCACGGCGCCGGTCACGCCGACCGTCTACATGGAAATCGTGCGCGACAGCACGCTGGTGGAAACGCCGCTGTTCTCGCATACCTTCCTCGGGCCGGCCGTCTATACCGACCAGAAGCACTTCCAGAAGATCACCTTCAGCGACATCGACAAGAACAAGGCGGAATACATCAACTCGGCCGACAACGGCTGGGTGGCGATGGTCCAGCATTACTTCGCGTCGGCCTGGATTCCGCAGCAGGGCGTCAAGCGCGACATCTATGTCGAGAGGATCGACCCGTCGCTGTACCGCGTGGGCGTGAAGGAGCCGGTCAAGACCATCGAGCCGGGCCAGTCGGCCGACGTGTCGGCGCGCCTGTTCGCCGGTCCGGAAGAGGAGCGCGTGCTGAAAGGCATCGCCCCGGGCCTCGACCTGGTCAAGGATTACGGCTGGGTGACGATCATCGCCAAGCCGCTGTTCTGGCTGCTGCAGAAGATCCATGGCTATGTCGGCAACTGGGGCTGGTCGATCGTGCTGCTCACGCTGCTGATCAAGGCCGTGTTCTTCCCTCTGTCGGCGGCGAGCTACAAGTCGATGGCGCGCATGAAGGAAATCACGCCGCGCATGCAAGCGCTGCGTGAGCGCTTCAAGAGCGATCCGCAGAAGATGAACGCGGCGCTGATGGAGCTCTACAAGACGGAGAAGGTCAACCCGTTCGGCGGCTGCCTGCCGGTGGTGATCCAGATCCCGGTGTTCATCTCGCTGTACTGGGTGCTGCTGGCCTCGGTGGAAATGCGCGGCGCGCCCTGGATTCTCTGGATCCACGACCTGTCGCAGCGCGATCCGTTCTTCATCCTGCCGGTGCTGATGGCCGGTTCGATGTTCCTGCAGACGCGCCTGAACCCGACGCCGCCGGACCCGGTCCAGGCCAAGATGATGATGTTCATGCCGATCGCGTTCTCGGTGATGTTCTTCTTCTTCCCGGCCGGTCTGGTGCTGTACTACGTGGTCAACAACGTGCTGTCGATCGCGCAGCAGTACTACATCACGCGCACCATCGGCAAGAAGAAGGCGGCCAGCTGATCGAGCTGGAACCTGCCTGAGTGAGATGCATCAAAAAAAACCGCCCGGTGAGTAGCCGGGCGGTTTTTTCATGCGTGCTGGAAAACGGAAAGTTGCGTGAATCAGTGTTCGGAGGCATCGCCGTAGAACTGTTCGATCAACTCCTGCACCAGGTAGCGATGATGCGGCGAGAGTGCCTCGATCTTGGTGGCCAACTCGATCGTCTCCGGCGTGGGCGGGTATTTCTCGTCTCGCGGTAGCGGCTTCGGCGTATTGCGCGCGGCCACCGAGGGCGGCGGCCCGTAGTGCAGCCAATGTGCGTCGACCCGCAGCCAGCCGGCCAGCGTCTCAAGCTTGTCGGTGGTCGGGATGGTGCGGCCGGTCAGCCATTTGTGCGCAGTCTGCGGCGAGACCGGGTGCTCCCCGTGGTACCGCAGGTTGAAATGCAGGGCGAGTTCGGTCGCGCCCGATACCTTTTCCGGGCTGCGCATCAAGGCGAATTTCAGGCGTTCCGAGAACGCCGTTTTCTCATCGCGGGTCGGCATGCGCCAGATTGTGCAAGCGAGCCTCGCTGATCGCGACAACTAGTCACGCCATATTTATCTCAAATGAGTGTCGATTTAACTACTGCTGGATGAGCAATGGGCGTGCGTTATCCCGAAAATGCCTTGCTGGTTTGGGAAATCCGGAATGTGGGACGATGCGGTGCCGTGAGGCTGGTGCTCGGGGATTTAGCGTGATTGGGAGAATATGCGACGCCTCGGACGCGAAAGCCGAAGGGGTTGGTTTTTATTGCAACTAAGTTTTCACGAAAAACTAGTTTGAAATTTGGTTCCATAGCCAGCCAGTAGATCGGCCAGTTCAGCGTCGATGGTTTCCTTG
>JAYFRU010000393.1:0-3439 GCA_040946965.1 Burkholderia sp.
CTTCAAGTCACCCCTCGAAGCCCGTCAGGCAGCGCTCTTGCCGCGCGCCGCCTGATCGCAAAACCGTGTCTATGTAATCGGATCCGATACACCTTCGTGGCCACCCACAGCGAGGAGCGCGCGCAGTTCCGCTTCTTGCGCCTGCTGGCCGAGGACGGTGTCGAGCACCCGCACGTGAGCCGGCTGCTGGAATGCCGCCGTACCCGGGCGCCGGCTGAGATCGCACGGCAGCTGGACCTGAAGCCGGCCGATCCGGTGGTGCAGGTGCGCCGGCTGCTGGAGTTCGGCGGCGTGGCCACCGTGCTCGACGAGATCTGGCTGCCCGGCGCGATGTTCCGCAGCTTGAGCTTCGAGCGCCTGTCCGAGTACAAAGGGCCGCTCTACGCGATGTTCGAGTCAGAGTTCGGCACGCGCATGATCCGCGCCACCGAGAAGGTGCGCGCGGTGGTCGCGGAGCCGGCGGTGGCCGAATTGCTGTCGGTGTCCGAAGGATTTCCTTTGCTGTCGGTCGAACGCGTGTCCTATACCTATGGAGACCGTCCGGTCGAGGTACGCCGAGGTTGGTATGTCACAACCGGGTATTACTATCAGAACGATCTGAGCTGATCGGCTTGATGGAAGGCCGTCGACGAACGGCCGCAAGGCACTGGGGAACGGGCTCGCGCCCACATGCGAAGCACGTTTCGGGCCGCCTTTGTTCGCTGCGGTGCAACTGTCCTGAGCAGGTTTTCGCTGCAGCGCGACATAAAAAAGCGCTAAAATCGCTGACTAGTGTGACTACATAGTAGGGGTCTAGCATGACTGAAGCAGTAAGAAAACCGAGGCCGGAGTATCGAAACATCGGCATCGGAGACATAACTCGCCATTACCGCCTGCCGATCGCGGGGCAACTCTCGATCTTCCATCGGGTCAGCGGCGCGCTGTTGTTCCTGTCGCTTCCGTTCCTGCTTTTCCTCTTCGACAAGAGTCTGACGTCCGAACTCAGTTTCGACGTCTTCAAGGCCTTCCTCTCCAACATCATCGTCAAGCTGGTCGTCCTCGTGCTGGCCTGGGCGTTCCTCCATCATTTCTGCGCCGGTATCCGCCACCTGCTGATGGACGTCAACCATGACGCCGTCACCAAGGAAAGCGGCAAGCGCACGGCAATCGTCGTGTTCGTCGTGTCGCTGGCCCTCACGCTGGTGTTCGCGCTTAAACTGTTCGGAGCATTTTGAGAAAATGGCAGGCAACAACCGAATCGGCTCGAAGCGCCTCGTGGTCGGCGCTCACTACGGCCTGCGCGACTGGCTCGCGCAACGGATCACCGGCGTCATCATGGCGGTCTACACCGTGATCCTGCTCGCCTGGTTCTTCGCGGCGCGCGATTTCTCCTACGACGGCTGGGCATTGATCTTCGCGACGCAATGGATGAAGCTCGCGACCTTCGTCACGTTGCTGGCGCTGTTCTACCATGCCTGGGTCGGCATTCGCGATATCTGGATGGATTACGTGAAGCCGGTCAGCGTGCGGCTGCTGCTGCAATCGCTGACGATCGTCTGGCTGCTCGCGTGCGCGGGCTACGCTGCGCAGATTCTCTGGAGAGTGTAAAAGAATGGCTGCAATCAATACTTCCCTGCCGCATCGCAAGTTCGACGTGGTCATCGTCGGCGCGGGCGGTTCGGGGATGCGCGCCTCGCTGCAACTCGCGCGCGCGGGCCTGTCGGTCTGCGTGCTGTCGAAGGTGTTCCCGACGCGTTCGCACACGGTCGCCGCACAGGGCGGGATCGGTGCCTCGCTGGGCAACATGAGCGAAGACAACTGGCACTACCACTTCTACGATACGATCAAGGGTTCCGACTGGCTCGGCGACCAGGACGCGATCGAGTACATGTGCCGCGAAGCGCCGAATGCCGTCTACGAGCTCGAGCACTTCGGCATGCCGTTCGACCGTAACGCCGACGGCACGATCTACCAGCGCCCGTTCGGAGGCCATACCGCGAACTACGGCGAGAAGCCGGTGCAGCGCGCCTGCGCGGCCGCTGACCGTACCGGCCACGCGCTGCTGCACACGCTGTACCAGCAGAACGTCGCGGCCAAGACGCAATTCTTCGTCGAATGGATGGCGCTCGACCTGATCCGCGACGCGGACGGCGACGTGCGCGGCGTGACCGCCCTGGAAATGGAAACGGGCGACGTCTACATCCTCGAAGGCAAGACCACGCTGTTCGCCACGGGCGGTGCCGGCCGGATCTTCGCGGCCTCGACCAACGCCTTCATCAACACCGGCGATGGCCTCGGCATGGCGGCCCGTTCGGGCATCGCGCTGCAGGACATGGAGTTCTGGCAGTTCCACCCGACCGGCGTGGCCGGCGCGGGCGTGCTGATCACCGAAGGTGTGCGCGGCGAGGGCGGCATCCTGCGCAACTCGGACGGCGAGCGCTTCATGGAGCGCTATGCGCCGACCCTGAAGGACCTGGCGCCGCGCGACTTCATCTCGCGCTCGATGGACCAGGAAATCAAGGAAGGCCGCGGCGTGGGCCCGAACAAGGACCACGTGCTGCTCGACCTGTCGCACATCGGCGCCGAGACGATCCTGAAGCGTCTGCCGTCGATCCGCGAGATCGCGCTGAAGTTCGCGAACGTCGACTGCATCAAGGAACCGATCCCGGTCGTGCCGACCATCCATTACCAGATGGGCGGCATTCCGACCAACATCCACGGCCAGGTGGTCGGTACCTCGAAGGGCCATGAAGACCCGATCAACGGCTTCTACGCCGTCGGCGAGTGCTCGTGCGTCTCGGTGCACGGCGCGAACCGCCTGGGCACCAACTCGCTGCTCGACCTGGTGGTGTTCGGCCGCGCGGCCGGCAACCACATCGTCGAACACGTCAAGAAGCAGCGCGAGCACAAGCCGCTGCCGAAGGATGCGGCCGATTTCGCGCTGTCGCGCCTGGCCAAGCTCGACAACTCGAGCTCGGGCGAGTACGCGCAGAGCGTCGCCAACGAGATCCGCAGCTCGATGCAGAAGCATGCCGGCGTGTTCCGCACCTCGGCGCTGCTGGCCGAAGGCGTGGAAGACATCAAGAAGGTCGCGGAACGTGCGCAGCACATCCACCTGAAGGACAAGTCGAAGGTGTTCAACACCGCGCGCGTCGAAGCGCTCGAAGTGGCGAACCTCGTCGAAGTAGCGCGTGCCACGATGGTGTCGGCCGAGGCCCGCAAGGAAAGCCGCGGCGCGCATGCGCAGGACGACTTCCCGCATCGCGACGACGAAAACTGGATGCGTCATACGCTGTGGTTCAGCGAAGGCGATCGCCTCGACTACAAGCCGGTGCAGATGCAGCCGCTGACGGTCGAATCCGTACCGCCCAAGGCACGTACGTTCTAAGAGGCCAGTTCAAATTCCCCGTGAGGGGGCTGTTTACTTTCGCGGCGAGCGGTTAACCTTGGGCACCGGAGC
>JAYFRU010000394.1:0-3419 GCA_040946965.1 Burkholderia sp.
TCCTCAGTGCGCTGAAAATACCAGGTGTACCTCGCTGGCTTCTGCGCCGTAAGAGCGGGTTCGCTGAGCGCTTACGGTCGATCGTCTCGGCGGTCGGCGGGTAACGCTCGTCGCGCGGCAGGGGATCGGGCGTGCCTGCCGAACTGCTGCTAGGCGGCGGGCCGTAGTGGAGCCAGTGCAGGTCGACCCGCAGCCATTCGGTCAGCGTGATCAGTTTGTCTACAGTGGGAATGGTGCGGCCCGTCAGCCATTTGTGCGTGGTCTGTGCCGACACCGGCTGCGCGCCGCGATAGCGCAGATTGCAATGCAGCGCCAGCTCTGTGGCTCCCGAGGGCTTCTCCGGACTGCGCTGTAGCGCGAATTTGAGGCGTTCCGAAAACGCCAGTTTTTCGTCGAGGCTAGGCATGCGCCGATTGTGCAATCGGGGTTCGCGTCCGATGACAATTGGCTGCGAAATATTTATCTCACCGGACGCTGAGAGGCATTGGCCGAAAGGCCGGCTGACGGCCCGCATTATCTCGTAAATAGGCCGATCGGGAGGATTTCATGGTTTCGGGGCGAGAGAGGTGCGACCTCGGAGTTAGCGTCATCGAGCTAAACAACAACACCGGGATATCGCCCGCATGCCAGGGCTTCGTGTCCCGGGTGCGCCCCTGTGGGGCTTGGGCGGCCACGCTACAATGCGGCGTTCCGGCAGCGACGCCATGACCATGACGCCGGCCTGAACCTCCCTTTCCTGATCCCGATATCCCGATGCCAGCTACCGATTCCGATCCGATTGTCGCCATTGCCACTGCCTCCGGGCGCGGCGGGATCGGCGTGGTGCGAGTGTCGTTCGGTCGCGCTGGTGCCGCAGCCGCCGAAGCCTTAATGCGCGCCGTGTGCGGCCAGGTGCTGGTGCCGCGCCACGCGAGCTACGTGCCCTTCCTCGATGCGGCCGGCGCGGCGCTCGATCGCGGCATCGCCCTGTATTTCACCGCGCCGAACTCCTACACGGGCGAGCACGTGCTCGAGCTGCAGGGGCACGGCGGGCCGATCGTGCTGCAGCTGGTGCTGCAGCGTTGCCTCGACGCCGGGCGCGAGCACGCCTTGCGGCTCGCCGAGCCCGGCGAATTCACGCGGCGTGCCTTCCTCAACGACAAGCTCGACCTGGCCCAGGCCGAGGCCGTGGCCGACCTGATCGAGGCCAGCACCGAGGCGGCGGTGCGCTCGGCCGGCCGTTCGCTCGACGGGGTGTTCTCGCGCGACATCCACGCGCTGGTCGAGGACGTGATCGGCTTGCGGATGCTGGTGGAGGCCACCCTCGATTTTCCCGAGGAGGAGATTGACTTCCTGGAGGCGGCCGACGCGCGCGGCAAGCTCGCGCGAATCCGCGAACGGCTCGCCCAGGTGCTCGGCGACGCGCGGCAGGGCGTCTTGCTGCGCGAGGGCATTTCGGTGGTGTTGGCGGGGCAGCCGAACGTCGGCAAGTCCTCGCTGCTCAATGCCCTGGCCGGCGCCGAGCTGGCCATCGTCACGCCGATCGCCGGCACCACGCGCGACAAGGTTGCGCAGACCATCCAGGTCGAGGGCATTCCGCTGCACATCATCGACACCGCTGGCTTGCGCGAGACCGAGGACGAGGTCGAGAAGATCGGCATCGCGCGCACCTGGGGCGAGATCGAGCGCGCCGACGTGGTGTTGCACCTGCCCGACGCGCAAACGGGCCTCGGCGCCGAGGATCGCGCGATCGCCGAGCGCTTCCCGGCCGGCGTGCCGGTGGTGCGCGTGTTCAACAAGATGGATTTGAGCGGCGAGGCGGCTTCGGTGACGCATCCGGGCAACGGCGCGGCGGGCGAGGTCGATCTCACCGAGCTGCGGCTGTCGGCCAAGCAGGGCGACGGGATCGACCTGCTGCGTGCCGAGCTGCTGCGCATCGCCGGCTGGCAGGCGGGCGCCGAGAGCGTCTATCTCGCGCGCGAGCGGCACCTGGTGGCGCTGCGCGCGGCGCGGGAACACCTGGCGCAGGCGGCGGATCACGCGGACCAGAACGCGCAGGCGCTCGATCTGTTTGCCGAGGAGTTGAGGCTGGCGCAGGAGCAGTTGAATTCGATCACCGGGGAGTTCAGCTCGGATGACCTGCTGGGGGTGATTTTCAGTAGGTTTTGTATTGGCAAATAAATCGGCGTCCAGCCTGCCGAGACGCACCCAACGACCACCGGCCCATGCCGCCGCAGGGGCCATGATGAAACGATGCCTGCTTGCCGCGCTGCTCGGCGTGCTTGTCGCGCCGGCTTTCGCCTACCAGCCTCAGCCGACCCCGGACGAATCCCAGCTCCAGGAACACGGCCACTACACGAACCGGAACGGCGAGCAGGTCCATTCGCCCGCGCATGCACGCAACGGCGACGTGCCGAACGGCGCCACCGCGCGTTGCCGCGACGGCAGCTACAGCTTCAGCCGGCACCGCTCGGGCACCTGTTCGCGCCATGGCGGCGTGGCGCAGTGGCAGTAACCGTGGCGCCAGCCGCATGGCGCGGCCGGCCCGATTTCCCATTCCCTGCATCCAGCGCGGCGGCTGATTCGTATTGAGGGGTATCCAGGACAACGCTCCCCCCGACGATGGAACCCTCGCATCACCCGACGCTGGGCGAATCGCTGGCATGACGAGTCGCGATGGTATATTGCGACAGACCATCCCGCCGGGGTGGCGCCCGCCCTTCTTCGCGAATGATCGAACCGTCCGGTGATGCAGCACGCCCCGATCCGGTTGACCACGCCAGCGCGGCGGTCGGGCGCACCTCGTCCTCCCCCGAACTCGACAGGCTGCTCGAACAGGTGGCGCAAGGCGACCAGGCTGCCTTCGCCGCGCTGTACCGCGCGGCGGCGCCGCGAGTGTTCGGCGTGCTCATCCGCATGGTCCGCGACAAGGGCGAGGCCGAGGACATCCTCCAGGACGCGTTCATGACCGCCTGGCGGCGCGCCGACAGCTTCGATGCCACACGCGGCGGCGCGCTGACCTGGCTGGTGAGGCTCGCGCGTAACCGCGCCATCGACCGGATCCGGCAGCATCGCGAGGCACCGCTCGGCGACGATGAATCCTAGGCCGAGCTTGCCGACGAGGCGCCCACGCCGGCCGCCGATGCCAAGGCGAGCCAGGAGCGCCTGCGCCTGGAACGCTGCCTGCAGCAGCTCGAGGCCATGCAGCGTGGCGTGGTGCGCGAGGCCTTCTACACCGGCGCGTCCTATGGCGAGCTGGCCGAGCGGCGGCAGGTGCCGCTCGGAACCATGAAAAGCTGTATCCGGCGCAGCCTGAGTGAACCACCCCGCAGCAAGCTGCGGGGCATCTAAAACCATCGCGCTATGTATCGGATCCGGTTACATAGACACGGTTTTGCGATCAGGCGGCGCGCGGCAAGAGCGCTGCCTGACGGGCTTCG
>JAYFRU010000395.1:0-3393 GCA_040946965.1 Burkholderia sp.
GGCGTCCTTCGATCATCGACCCCTGCTGGAAACAGGCTACGCTTTGGTGATGTCATGATTTACGCGAATATCAATAGGAGAAGCTAATGCAACACACGATGAAAAAAGTGGCAGGCGCGACGTTCGTTGCGGTCATGTCGCTGGCGGGGACCGCGTACGCGGATGACGTGAAGATCGGCTTCGCGGCACCGATGACGGGAGCGCAGGCGCATTACGGCAAGGACATGCAGAACGGCATCGTGCTGGCGATCGAGGACTTCAACGCGACGAAGCCCGTGATCGGCGGCAAGCCGGTGACCTTCGTGCTCGACTCGCAGGACGACCAGGCCGATCCGCGCACCGGCACCACGGTCGCGCAGAAGCTGGTGGACGACGGTATCAAGGGCATGCTCGGCCACTTCAACTCGGGTACCACGATCCCGGCCTCGCGCATCTACGCGAACGCCGGCATCCTGGAAGTCGCGATGGCGACCGCGCCGGAGTACACTACGCAGGGCTACAAGACGACCTTCCGGATGATGACCTCCGACACGCAGCAGGGCTCGGTCGCGAGCACCTTCGCGGTGAAGGATCTCGGCATGAAGAAGATCGCCATCGTCGACGATCGCACCGCCTACGGCCAGGGCCTGGCCGACCAGTTCGAGAAAGCCGCCAAGGCAGCCGGCGCGACCATCGTCGATCGCGAGTTCACCAACGACAAGGCAGTGGACTTCAAGGCGATCCTGACCAAGCTGAAAGCTGCCAAGCCGGACCTGGTCTACTACGGCGGCGCCGATTCGCAGGCCGCGCCGATGGTCAAGCAGATGAAGTCGCTGGGCGTCACGGCGCCGCTGATGGGCGGCGAAATGATCCACACGCCGACCTTCCTGAAGATCGCGGGTGACGCCTCGGAAGGCACCATCGCCTCGCTGGCCGGCCTGCCGCTGAACGACATGCCGGGCGGCAAGACCTACGCAGACAAGTACAAGAAGCGCTTCGGCGAGGACGTGCAGACCTACTCGCCGTACGCCTACGACGGTGCGATGGCGATGTTCAACGCGATGAAGAAGGCGAACTCGACCGACCCGGCTAAGTACCTGCCGGTGCTGGCGCAGACCGACATGGCCGGCGTGACCTCGACGCATATCGCCTACGATTCGCGCGGCGACCTGAAAAACGGCGGCATCACGATGTACAAGGTCGAGAAGGGCGAGTGGAAGCCGCTCAAGAGCATCGGCGGCAAGTAAGCCGCCTGGCCCGGGCGGCTTGAGCGCCCAGGCCGGCTCGCGGGACCGGACCGGCCGGTCGGCACGTTGTCATGACGTGTCGGCCGGCCGGTTTTTTCATGCCTGTTCCACGTCGGAGCACGGCGGCGCGAGATCGCCCCGCGCGGGCCAGCCATGCAATTTCCTCATGGCGGCCATGCAGAGGATTCGATTGCGGGAGGAATTTGTCTCCGGCTAAATCGCCCGGTATGGCCGCCGCCGTGTCGGCGCGGCCGGTTCCGCCGCAGGAGATGCCCCCATGCAGAGCGCCCTCGCGCCCCGCTCCAAGCTGCCCGACGTGGGCACCACGATCTTCAGCGTGATCGGCAAGCTGGCCGCCGAACACGATGCCCTGAACCTCTCGCAGGGCGCGCCCAACTTCGCGCCCGACCCGGCGCTGGTGGAGGGCGTGGCGCGCGCGATGCGCGACGGCCACAACCAGTACGCGCCGATGCCCGGCGTGCTCGCGCTGCGCGAGGCGCTGGCGCTCAAGACCGAGAGCCTGGGCGGCGCGCGCTACGATCCCGGCAGCGAGATCACCGTGCTGGCCAGTGCCAGCGAGGGCCTGTATGCCGCGATCAGCGCGCTGGTGCATCCCGCCGACGAGGTGATCTATTTCGAGCCCTCGTTCGACAGCTACGCGCCGATCGTGCGCATGCAGGGCGCCGTGCCGGTGGCCATCAAGCTCTCGCCGGAAACCTTCCGGATCGACTGGGACGAGGTGGCGGCCGCGCTCACGCCGCGCACGCGGATGATCATCGTCAACACCCCGCACAACCCCACCGCCACCATCCTCGGCGCCGACGATCTCGCGCGGCTCGAGCGGCTGACGCGCGACACCGGCATCGTGATCCTGTCGGACGAGGTCTACGAGCACGTGGTGTTCGACGGCGCGCGTCACCTCGGCATGGCGAGCCGCCCGGCACTGGCCGAGCGCAGCGTGATCGTCTCCTCGTTCGGCAAGTCCTTCCACGTGACGGGCTGGCGCGTCGGTTATTGCCTGGCGCCGGCCGCGCTGATGGACGAGATCCGCAAGGTCCACCAGTTCATGGTGTTCTCGGCCGATACGCCGATGCAGATCGCCTTCGCCGAGGCGCTGGCCGATCCGGCCAGCTACCTGGGGCTGTCGGCCTTCTACCAGGCCAAGCGCGACCTGCTGGCGCGCGAGCTGGCCGGCTCGCGCCTCGAACTGCTGCCCAGCGAGGGCAGCTTCTTCATGCTGGCGCGCTTTCGCCACTTCTCCGACGAGCGCGACGGCGATTTCGTGCTGCGCCTGATCCGCGACGCGCGCGTCGCCACCATCCCGCTGTCCGCCTTCCACGCGGACGGCACCGAGACCGGCGTGATACGCCTGAGCTTCGCCAAGGACGACGCGACGCTCGTCGAGGGCGCGCGGCGCTTGCGCGCGCTCTGATCCGAATCCCGCAGACTGCAAGGAGATCAGCATGACTGGATGGAACCGGCGGCGCGTGTTCGCGTTCGCCTGCGCGCTCGGCGCGACGGCTGCCGTGAGCATCGCGAGCGGCGCCTGGGCGGCCGATGCACCGGGCCTGCGTTTCGGCCTCGAGGCGCAATACGCGCCGTTCGAATCGAAGGCGGCCGACGGCTCGCTGCAGGGCTTCGACATCGACGTCGGCAATGCCGTGTGCCGCGCCGCGAAGCTCGACTGCAAGTGGGTCGAGACCTCGTTCGACGGGTTGATCCCGGCCCTGCAGGGACGCAAGTTCGATGCGATCAACTCGGCCATGAACGCGACCCCGCAGCGCCGCCAGGCGATCGCCTTCACCACCATCATCTATCGCGTGCCGACCCAGTTGATCGCGCGCGCGAACAGCGGCCTGCAGCCGACGCCGGAGTCGTTGAAGGGCAAGCATATCGGCGTGCTGCAGGGCTCCATTCAGGAAACCTACGCGAATGCGCACTGGGCGAACGCGGGCGTGTCGATCGTTTCCTACCAGGACCAGAACCAGGTCTATGCCGATCTGGTATCGGGGCGCCTGGACGGCACCCTGGTGCTGGGGGGGGGCCGGCTGGTGGGTCGCCAACGACCAAACGTGCAAAACCACCCCACACCCCACCCCCCCCCCCCCCCCCCCCCCCCCCCCCCCCCCCCCCCCCCCCCCCCCCCCCCCCCCCCCCCCCCCCCCCC
>JAYFRU010000396.1:0-3373 GCA_040946965.1 Burkholderia sp.
CGCTCGACGGTGGCCGTCACGATGGCCTATCGCAACTCGGGCAGCGGCCAGCAGGACAACGTGAAGACCTACCTCTTCGTGCAGAAGATCCCGGTGCCGCTCGGCAAGGTGGTGACCAGCATCACGCTGCCGCGCCAGGTCAGCGCCGGCAAGATGCACGTGTTCGGGATCGGCGTGACGAACTCCTGATGACGGCATGACCCAGCCAGGCTCCGCATCGCCGATGGCGCTGCGGAGCCTTCGCATTTCCGCACCTCCCCCGGCCTTCCGCTTTCGCGCATATCCCGCGCCCCGCCTCGTTTTTCGGCATTTCTTACATTCTCGTTCCGATACCTCTCGGGAAGCTTTTCCGCTCGAAAAAGAGACGACATCGTCGGCACGAAGAAAGATCCGAGGATTGAGGGAAAACACTGATGCTGTAGTCGGACTACATTCCTACTATCGAAGCCGGTGGAGGTTCCCTACATCACGCTGGCCACGTCGATTCTCCACTCCGTCGCGACGGTGCGCACCGCCGCGACAAACGCGGACCGCGTTCCGCGTTGCATCCGTTGTCGCTTCCTGCATCAGAGACACCCAACCAGAACTAAACGGAGAGAGACGTGCAGGTCAGACTCTGGTCGGCCGCCGCCGTGGCGGCGTTCGCGTTCGCCGGTGCCCATGCGGCCGGCGCCCCCGGCATCATCAACTTACCGCCCATGCCGTCGAGCCTCGACGTGGTGGGTCCGATTGCCGCGCAGATCCGGGCCGACGTGCTCGTGCGCAAGATGACGCTCGATGAAAAACTGCAGCTGATTCATTCGCAGTACGAGATGAGCGCGGTGCCCGGCGGCGGCGCCGGCTATATCCAGGGCGTGCCGCGCCTGGGCATCCCGGACTTGAACATGGCCGACTCCTCGACCGGTTCGGGCAGCACCTCTCAGCCCAGCACCACCTTCCCGGCCACCATCGCGGTGGCCGCCAGCTGGGACCGCCAGCTCTCCAACGTCTATGGTCGGCAGGTCGCGCAGCAGTTGCGCGCGCAAGGATTCGGCATGGGCCTGGGCGGCGGCACCAACCTCGCGCGCGAGCCGCGCGGCGGGCGCCTGTTCGAATATCTCGGCGAGGATCCGCAACTGGCCGGCGACCTGCTGGCCGAGCGCACCGACGGCACGCAGCGCGAAAAAGTTATCGCTACCATCAAGCACTACGTCGGCAACGAGCAGGAACGCGGCCGGCAGGGCGGCAACACGCAGATCGACGAGCGCACGCTGCGCGAGATCTACCTGCTGCCCTTCGAGATCGCCGCCAAGCGCGCGCGTCCCGGCAGCGTGATGTGCTCGTACAACCGCCTGAACGGCGACTACGCCTGCGAGAACACCTACCTGCTGTCCACCGTGCTGAAGAACGACTGGGGCTTCGAAGGCCAGGTGCAGTCCGACTGGGGCGCGGCGCACAGCACGGCGAAGTCGATCAACGCCGGGCTCGACGAGGAAGAGGACGTCGGCGCCACCGTCTACCTGACGCCGGCTGCCGTGAAGCAGGCGATCGCGAACGGCTCGGTGTCCACCGTACGGCTCGACGACATGGTGCGCCGCAAGCTCTACACCATGATCCGGCTCGGCCTGGTCGATCATCCGGCCAAGAGCGGCACGGTCGATTTCGCGGCCGGCAATGCCTTCGCGCAGAAGGCCGCCGAGCAGTCGATGGTGCTGCTGAAGAACGAGGGCAATCAGTTGCCGCTGGTCGCCTCGGCGCTCAAGCGGATCGCCGTGATCGGCGGCCACGCCGACGCGGCGGTGCTCTCGGGCGGCGGCTCGGGCAACACGCGCGACCCGGTGACGGGCTCGTTCTCCGGCTGCGGCGGCCTGCAGTTCAGCAGCTCGACCGGCTGCGGCTGGTGGCACAACCCCTGGCTCAAGCTCGACACGCCGATCGTCGCCGCGATCCAGCAGCTCGCGCCGGGCGCGCAGGTCAGCTTCGCCGGCAACAGCGACCAGCAACAACCGTTCCGCGCCTACACGCAGCAGGAGATCGACTCGGCCGCGGCACTCGCCAAGCAATCCGACGTGGCGATCGTGGTGGTCGCGCAGCCGGCCGGCGAGGACTTCGGCGACCTGCAGAGCCTCTCGCTCGCCAACCCGTCGAACCAGGACGCGCTGGTCTCGGCGGTGGCGGCCGCCAACCCGCGCACGGTGGTGGTGGTCGAAAGCGGCAACCCGGTGCTGATGCCGTGGAAGGACAGCGTCTCGGCGATCGTCGAGGCCTGGTTCCCGGGTGACGGCGGCGGCAAGGCGATCGCCAACCTGCTGTTCGGCCAGGTCAATCCGTCCGGCAAGCTGCCCGTCACCTTCCCGGCGCGCGACCAGGACACGCCGACCTGGGGCAGCAACGGCAGCTTCGATCCGAATCCCGTCTACAGCGAGAAGCTCGACATGGGCTATCGCTGGTATGACGCAAAGAACATCGACCCGATGTTCGAATTCGGCTTCGGGCTCTCGTATACGCAATTCGCGTACTCGGGCCTGTCGATACTGCGCCTGCCGGGCAACCTGCTCGACGTGAGTTTCTCGGTGCGCAACAGCGGCCGCGTGGCCGGCGCCGAAGTGCCGCAGGTTTATCTGAGCGTGTCGTACAAGGACGAGCCGCCGCGCCGCCTGGTCGGCTGGGACAAGGTGCGCCTGAATCCGGGCGAGTCACGCCGCGTTCACGTGCTCGTCACGCCGCGCATGCAGAGCGTGTGGGACGACACGCAGGGCAAGTGGCGCTATGTGTCGGGCAGCAGCGTCTATGTGGGTGCGTCGTCGCGCGACATCCGGCTGCAACAACGCTGACCGGATGCACCGGGCGGCGGCGGGCAGCGCCGTCCGGACCCCGAAATACCGGCGGCAACGGGAATCGCGTCACGCAAGTGACGAATCCGGCCGGGTGCAATAAATCCCTTGCTTCGGGTAATCGCATATAATTAAATGCCTCGAATGAATCAGGCAGATTGCCGGTATATGTGAAAATGTGCCCCGAGCCTAGTAATATGGCGCCCTATCGACACTCGCCCACCCACAATGAGCAATAACCTCAACGTTCTCGAAGAGCAGTTGCGTGAACTCGACCGCCAGATCGCCGAGGCCAAGTCCGACGGCAAGC
Source organism: Burkholderia sp. (assembly GCA_040946965.1). GTDB lineage: Bacteria > Pseudomonadota > Gammaproteobacteria > Burkholderiales > Burkholderiaceae > Burkholderia. Next base: position 3,124 of record JAYFRU010000396.1, read on the forward strand.
GCGGCCTGCTCTCGACCCTAAAGGATCAGGTAGAGCAATACGGCATTACCGAAGAAGAATTGCTGCGCGCGGCCGGTTTCCGCGAGCCGCAAAAACTGCGACGCGCGGCGCCCGCCAAATACTACGACCCGTCCTCGGGTAACTCGTGGTCGGGTCGCGGTCCGCGCCCGAAGTGGCTGCAAGGCAAGGAACTCGACGATTATCTGATCGACCGCGCGCCCAAGCCCTGGTGGCCGGGCGAGGACTGATC
>JAYFRU010000397.1:0-3364 GCA_040946965.1 Burkholderia sp.
CGCTCGCGCCGTGCGCGTCGGTGCCGCGTGGAATCGTATCCGCGATCCGCGTAGACGACGCCGGGCTTCTGAAGTGGTCGACCACGCGCACCGCTGTGGGGTGGTGCTCGATTTGACACCGTGAGAAGTGAGGCCCGAAAACCGCCCGAATGCCCGCCGCATTAGGCGATGGGGGAAGTTGCCGGGCGGCGCGGACCGCGAAAGATTTTGCGAGAAACAAGCGCAAAATAAGTGGATTTCGCGCGGCTTTTGACACCGGAATGCGCAGAAACTGGATGCAATCCACGATCAACGCTACGTCTTCCGTCCGAGCCATACCACACGACCGATGATCTGGAAATCGGTCGGCGGTGCCGATGTACTGATTGTGAACGGTCGATAGGCCTCGTTTGCGCTGCTGACCTCCAACAAGCCTTCCGGCAGGCGTTGCAGGCGTTTTACGAGCAGTTCACCATCCATTCTAAGGACGTACAGGCCAGAATTGGGTCGACAGTCGGCTTGGTTGACCAAGATAACGTCCCGGTCACCCAAAACCCCCTCCATCGAGTCGCCTTTGACGGCTATCACCGCTAGATCCTTTGGATTGACACCTAACATGTTATCAATCCAATAGCGTCGGAACGCCATCGTTAAAGGCGGGCGCTCGTCGCCCGACGCCAGCGCCCCATGACCTGCAGCGGCTTTGACGTTGTATCTCGGAATGAATACGAAGTCATTTATGTTGACGGGATTGCCCAGCGTGTCAACAACCAAGACTTCTCCTACCGAGCCCCCCCCTCTATCGGTACCCGTGCCCGATAACGCCCCCCGGCCAGTTGCCAACCATTCTACCGATACGCTGGCGGTATCGGCTATCGCCACCAGGACGGGCAGCGTTGGGAAGCCGCCCCGCGCGATTCGACTCAATCCCGTTTGTGAGATTTTCGCCGACCGAGCGAACGATGCCTCACTACCCGACCACCTACCCAGAATCAACCTCAAACGTTCATGGAATCCGCTTTCTAGCTCTTTCGTTGAACCTGAAAGTTGGGCGTCGATGGAATCATTCTCTTTCGAGCTCATGCAGCCAATTGATTTGAAAAGAAATAAGAGCAAGCGCTTCGAATCAAGCGCAAGGGCGAACCCTAAACAACTCGAAAGCGCTTGCCTACGTGAGCGTTTAGGCTTAAATTGAGCGCAAATACTTAATCAATGGGGTAGGCGAATGCGCGTATAGGAACTGCACAAGAAAGCCGGCGATGATTGGGGCGGAAACAAAATCCGTTACGCCCTCAATGAGGCCGGCTGGAACTGGTCAACTCTTGCCAAGGCGGCGGGCTATGCAAACAGCGCTGCTCTGCGAGCGGTTGTCGCAAAACCGTATCCGACAGCTGAACGAATTATCGCTAGCGCAATTGGTGCCGATCCCGAAGCTATATGGCCGAGCCGCTATCAGAAGCGGGATTTTACGCCCGTTTTGTCACCGTCCTCCCCTGTTTGCGTGCCGCGCATCGTGCGCCCGGCAACCGTTGCGATGGATTGAATCATACGCACCCCGATCCCGGCGCGCTACCGGCGCGATTCCCGACCTGAACGAAACGACGATGAGAAAACCGACCCGAAAAGTTCAATCCGCGACCAGCCTTCGTGATGCCGTCGATCGCTACATCGCGGACGCCGACAAGAACCGGCGTCCGGCGAAGGTCATGTCCGATCTGATGGGCGTCGAGCTGAAGACCTATTACCGCTGGCTCTCTGAACTCTCGATGCCGCTCAATCGACTGCTGCAGTTCGAGGAATTTTGCGGTGCTCGATATATCAGCGAATTCCTGTGCATCGCGAACGGTCGGCGCGTCGTCATCGAAATCCCGACTGGCCGCCGCCCCCGCGTCACGGATCTGGCATCCCTCCAATCTGCGTTTGCCGACGCGGCGGCGGTGCTTTGCCGCTATTACGAGTCCGGTCACGAGCAGGCGGAAGCGATCGTGGCGCTCACTCATGCGATAACCCAAGCCGGATACCACCGCGAGAACGTGGCGAAGGATCGCGCACCCGAGCTGTCGTTCGACGACGCGGAGACCGAATAATGCAGGCCATCGTCAAATCACACTATACCGCTGCCGAACTGGCCGGCATGAGCCTGCCGAGGCTTCCGACCACCATGCAGGGGGTCAAATTGCGCGCGAAATCCGCTGGCTGGTCGTTTCGCAAACGCGAAGGGCGCGGTGGCGGCCTGGAGTACGCGCTCGACAGCCTGCCCGTCGACGCCCAGGCAGAAATCCGCCGCCGCGCGTCGGCTTTGCTGATCGCCGCCGCCCCGACCCCGCCACGCGCAGTCATCCGCCATGAGCAGTTGTCGCTCGTCGAAACCGACGTACAGCGTCTGCGCGCCGATGCGCGCAAGGGCATTCTGTCGATGCTCGAGCGCATCATGACGCAATGCCGCGTCTCGCGGGAAGCCGCGATGCATACGCTGCTCACGCAGGGTCGGCTCGGCACGCTCGACGATCACATGACAGTCATGCTGCGCGCGGCCAAGGATACGCGCGGCCGTAAAGGCGATGAATTCCCGAGCATCCGCACGCTGAAACGTTATCTAGGTCTGGCGAAACAAGGCTCACTCGCTCCTAAAATCCCCCGATCCAGTTTCGTGATCCCGCAGTGGGCGTCACTGTTTCTCGAACACTACCAGCAGCCGCAGAAACCGTCCGTCGATCTGGCCTATCGCGAGTTCACGAAGGCATGCGCTGTGCAGCGTGTCGCCTATGACCTGCCGAGCATTCACCAGGTCCGGCGCTTTCTCGACAAACTCGGCTTCGTCACGCTGCAGACCGGGCGCATGGGATCGCGCGAGCTGAAGACCATGTTGCCGTTCATCCGGCGCACGTTCGAAAAACTGCTCCCCAATGATATCTGGTCGGCCGACGGTCATACGTTCGACACCGAAGTCCAGCACCCGTTACACGGGCGGCCCTTCCGTCCCGAGAGCACGTCGATCATCGATATCGCCACGCGACGCGGTGTTGGCTTTTCGCTGGACCTGGCCGAGTCGTCATTCGCCGTGCTCGACGCACTCAGCAACGCGGTCCTCCGGTGCGGCGTGCCGTCGATGTTCTACGTGGACAACGGCTCCGGCTATAAAAACGCCCTGCTGAAAGATGAAGGCGTTGGCGTACAAGGCCGCCTGGGTTTCGTTGTCACGCATTCGCTTCCGTATAACTCGCAGGCGCGTGGCGTGATTGAACGGCTGCATCAAACGCTTTGGGTAACGGCCGCTAAAACGCTGCCGTCCTATATCGGTGCAGAAAGGCGTTGTTGCATAAATCCGATTTGGCGCGCTGGCGTTTACGCGCAACGGTCGCAGCGAGGCCTCTGTTAACAATTC
>JAYFRU010000398.1:0-3356 GCA_040946965.1 Burkholderia sp.
CTCAAACTCGGCTGCTGCTTGATCTGCTGGAACACCTTGCAGCGAACTCAGAAGTCTTTATGAAACCGTCTCTTAGCCTGCGGACCATCGTCCGCTACGACCGCGATGCCCGCCGGCCGTCGACGCCGATCCTCGTCGGCAAGACGGTCGTGATGCGCCAACCGATCGCCGACAACGTCCATACCGAGTGCCTGATCATGGACGGTCACGACGTCGTCCGCAGGCAGATTTCGATTCCGAGTGAGGGCGATTGCGAGAGCGCCATCAACGCGGCACGCCGTCAACGGAAGTCGGCCGAGCGAGCAGCAAAGGCCGCCATCGAGCAGGCCGCGCAGAAAGCGACGCCGCGACGTAAGCAGGCATCGAAGGAGACCGCGTGATGAATGACCGCACGCACCAGCTCGACCTGACAGCACCGATCCAGACCGGAAATACGCAGGCGGCAGCGGCCGCAGCCGGCGCGACCTCGGCCGACCTGTGGATGACGCCATACGAAGCCCTGCGCTACGACCCGCGCGATAACATCCGTCCGGTCGATCCGCAGTGGGTCAAGGAACTGACCGCACTGATGGCGCAAAACGGGTACGACAAGGGCTCCCCGCTCCATTGCTACGTACGCAAGGTCGACGGCAAGGATTATTTCTACGTCTACGAGGGTCAGCATCGCTACCTCGCAGCAGGTGCAGCGATCGAGGCGGGGAAAAACCTCGGAAAAATCCCGATCGTTGTGCGTGATTCGTGTGACGTGAAACGGTCGGAAATGGTGATCGACGGTTACGTGAGCAACGTATCGAAAGCGTCGTCGCCGCTCGACCTCGCGACTTCGATCGCCGAGCTCCGCGACCTTCACGGACTCGACGCCCAGACCATCTGCTCCCGCCTAAACATTTCGGAACAGTCGATCCGTGACGCAGCGCTACTGGAGAAAGCTCCGGCCGAACTGCACGACCTCGTCCGCTGCGGCGCGATCGCAGGCACCCTCGCGATCGAAGAGATCCGCGCGCACGGCGGAGACAAGGCGCTCGAGCGCATCGTGTCCGGTCTGTCGAAGGCGAAAGAAGCAGGCAAGACCAAGGTGACGAAGAAGCACCTGGGCGGCGACACGCCGACTGCCAAGCCCGCTGCCCCAAGCCGACGAAGATCAACGAACCGCGCGCAAAGCAACTTTTTCAGGCCCTTCAAGCGGTCCTGCACGACCCCGCCTTCGATCAACTTTCGCCGGGCACGATGCATGCCGTACACACCGGCTTGAATGGAATGGCCGACCTGCTCGACGCAGTTGTGCCGCCCGCTACCGATCATCCGATCCATGCTCCGAACAAACACGGCGTGTACGACGCGTGCGAGACGATAAAGTTACCCTCCAGCAAGCGAACACGCAAGAGCCCTGCCGCGATCCACCTTGCTCAAATTGAACAGGGGGTATAGATCTACTCGTTCACGCTTGAGGTTGGTTCGAGCGGCATGACCGGCCTGCCGTCTTTGCGCAGCTTCACGGAAACGTACCCGACACGCGGGCAAGCAATCCGTGGCGCGGTGTCTGGCATGACGCGCGCAATGCAATCCCCCAGTTACGCGAAGGCCAAGGAAGCACCGATCGTTAACGCATGGCTCGATAAGTTGTTTGCGATGCCTGATCCGGAATGGACGCCCGAGCTGGCAGCGCAGCATGCCGCCGAACAGGAGGCCGCCCAAGACCCCGCGCCCGGCTCTTTCTACCCCACGTCCGCTGTCGCGTAAGCGGGAACACGGAAACGGACGCACAGCTATCTCGCTCGCGAGTGTCGACGGCAAGGCTGTCGCGAGCGGCAAGCGCGGGCGTGCGCCCGCAAAAGCCATCCAGAAAGACGAAGCGACGCTCGCGCGTCGCAAACCTATCCAGACGAACGATGTGCCTCGGCGGTGCCCCGCCGAGGCAGAGCCGAGCGCCTCGAGGCGGTGCGCATCGCGATCCGCGAGGTCGTCGTCGAGATCTCGCAGGCGGCCGACGTCGAGCTGCTCGACCTGATGGCCGACGAAACCGGCAGCTACGCCCGCCACAAAGCCGCGCAGGAGGCACGCACTGGGCGGCCACTGCCGGCGTCACGCTCGAGACCGGCTTGATGCAGCTCGGCCGCGCACTGCCTGCAACCACCTCTGGAGACCAACAATGACGACCACCGAAAATAGCCGCGCTTTTGCGCTGACGGAAATCGCGCAGTTTCTGACTGATGTTGTAACGGCTGCTGGTCTGCTGTCATACGGGTGTACCGATAAGAAGATGGCAACGAGAATCAGTGAGCAGGCACACGAACTGCGAAAGCATATCCACTTTCTCGCCGCATCCCATGTCGAGCAGCCTGCAGCAGCGCCGACCGGCTATTGCGAACGCGTAGAAGGCTGCGTCTGCGGCGACGATCTGTCGCGCGTGCGCGAAGGTTGCGCCGAATGGGTGAAGACGGAGACGAGGGTCGCTCCGGCGGACGAACGGCACGCAGCAACGCCGATCGCATGCCCACAGTGCGGTGGCAGCCTCACGACGTGGAAATGCACCTGCGAGCCAATATGGGAAGGCTATCGTACTGCCCCCGCGCCGGCGGCGGACCCGGCAGAGATACCGGCGATGGTGTCCGGCGACTATGTGCCGGGCAAGCGCGGCTGGATGATCCGAAAGGACGGCGGAATCGTGATAAACGCGTCCCACGATGTCACGGCCGCAGTGGTCGATGTGCGTGCCGAGCGCCGTCGGCAGATCAACGAAGAAGGCTGGACGGTAGAACACGACGACGAGCATGCATGCGGCGAAATCGCCTCGCTTGCCGCGTTCTACGCGATGCCCGCCAGCGTCCGCGACTGGCCGGCAACCGATACTGGCTATGGCGCCACGTTCGGCCAAGCGATCCTGTCTGCTGGCTGGAGCGCAAAGGTTTGTGATGACCGTCGACGCGAACTCGTCATGGCCGGCGCACTGATCCTCACCGAGATCGAGCGGCTTGATCGCGCAGCTGCGCGCGCAGGAGGTAGCCGATGACGACGCCCCCGAAACGCGCGGTCCAGTTTCGCCTGGAGCTGCAGGCGGATACGGTCGACCACCTGGTCACCGCCCTTACCGATCTAGCCACGCAGATCTGCGCCGACCGGTTGAGCGCGCACGCGATCAGCGGGGGAGCTTTCAGCAGTCACGAATGCTGGCTTGCCGTCGAGGATCACCCGACGCACGCCGAGTATATCGAGCAGCTGGACCAATGGCGCGAACGCATCACGGCAGCTCGGGGAGGTAACGCGTGAGGACGCTCGACCTATTGATTAGAAATACATGATCTTGAATCAAGCTGCATAGCGAATCGGTTTATGCATGAAATAGCGAGCGACGCGCT
>JAYFRU010000399.1:0-3355 GCA_040946965.1 Burkholderia sp.
CCTTGAGGATCGCCAGATGGCCTTCGCGGTAGAGCGCCTGGTCGATCGGGAAGATCACCTGCTGGTCGGCGCGCGGCACCGAAGGCACCTCGCGCAGCGTCTCGGCCAGCGTCTGGCCGGTGATGGTCAGGCACTCGCCGTGCAGCAGCCCCGCGTCGAGCAGGATCTTCATCACCTGCGGGATGCCGCCCGCGCGGTGCAGGTCGGTGGCCACGTAACGGCCCGAGGGCTTCAGGTCGCAGATCACCGGCACGCGCCGGCGGATCCGCTCGAAATCGTCGATGCTCCAGTCGATCTCGGCGGCATGCGCGATGGCCAGGAAGTGCAGCACGGCATTGGTCGAGCCGCCGGTGGCCATGATCACCGACACGGCATTCTCGATCGACTCGCGGGTGATGATGTCGCGCGGTTTCAGGTCTCGCTTGACGGCCTCCACCAGCACGCGCGCCGATTCCGCCGCCGAATCCACCTTCTCCTGGTCGGGGTTGGCCATCGTCGAGGAATAGGGCAGCGCCATGCCGAGCGCCTCGAAGGACGAGCTCATGGTGTTGGCCGTGTACATGCCGCCGCACGAACCCGTCGAGGGGCAGGCATTGCGCTCGATGCCGTCGAAGTCCTCCTGCGACATGCGCCCCGCCGTGAATTCGCCCACCGCCTCGAAGGCCGAGACGATGGTCAGGTCCTGCCCCTTCCAGTTGCCGGGGCGGATCGTGCCGCCATAGACGTAGATGCCCGGCACGTTCAGGCGCGCCAGCGCGATCATGCCGGCCGGCATGTTCTTGTCGCAGCCGCCCACCACCACCACGCCGTCCATCCACTGCCCCTGCACGCAGGTCTCGATGCAGTCGGCGATCACCTCGCGCGAGACCAGCGAATACTTCATGCCCTCGGTGCCCATCGACATGCCGTCCGAGATGGTGGGCGTGCCGAAGATCTGCGGGTTCGCGCCGGCCGCCTTGACGGCCTCCACCGCCGCGTCCGACAGGCGCTGCAGGCCGGCGTTGCAGGGCGTGATGGTGGAGTGGCCGTTGGCGATGCCGATCATCGGCTTGTCGAAGTCCGCCTGCTGGTAGCCGAGTGCGTAGTACATCGAACGGTTCGGCGAGCGGGCCACGCCCTGCGTGATGTTTTTCGAGCGACGGTTGTAGGACATGGGGGCTCCATCGGGGTTGTGGGCGTCCGGCGCGCGCCAGGGCGGCCGTGCTCAGGCAAGCATGGGCTGTCGCTCAGCACGTGTCCAATATATTATTCGTCGCGAATTGAGTCGCTGAGGATATCAATCATGGCGGAACCGACCCCCGATCTGCGGCAATGGCGTTACTTCGTGGCGGTGGCCGAGGAGCGCCATTTCGGCCGCGCGGCGGCGCGCCTGTCGATCACGCAACCGCCGCTGTCGCAGGCGATCCGCGCGCTGGAGGTGGCGCTGGGCGTGCTGCTGTTCGTGCGCACCCAGCGTTCGGTGGAGCTGTCGGCGGTCGACGCGGCCCTGCTGCCCGAGGTGCGGCGCCTGCTGGCGGCCGCCGACGCGCTGCCGCCGCTGGCCACCAGCCTGGCGCGCGGCGAGGCCGGCACGCTCGCGCTGGCCTTCGTCTCGACCGAACTCGCCGATTCAACGCTGGCCGCCGACTACGGCCTGCTGCCGGCGCTGCTGCGCGCGTTACCCGCGCGTGCGCCTGCAACTGACCGAGGCCACCAGCGACCTGCAGGTCGAGATGCTGGCCGAGGGCCGGATCGACGCCGGGCTGGTGATCGAGCCGCTGCCGCCGCGCCACGTGGCCGGCCTGTCCTACCTCGGCGTGGCGCGCGAACCGCTGGTGGTGGCGATGCCCGAGGAGGCTGCGGTGCCGGGCGAGGATGGCCCGATCGGGCTCGAGCAACTGGCCGATCTGCCGCTGGTGATCTTTCCGCGTCGTCTGGCACCCGGCTTTTATGACATCATTACAGGCTGCTACGGGGCGCGGGGCCTGACGCCGCGCATCGGCCAGGAGGCCATCTAGATGCAGACCATCGTCAGCCTCGTGTCAGCCGGCATGGGCGTCGCACTGGTGCCGCAATCCCTGCGTAACCTGCGCCGCACAGGCGTCGTCTACCGTCCGCTGGCCGGCGAGACGCCGCTCGTCGAGACCGGCCTGGTCTGGCGCACCCGGGAAGTCAGTCCGGTGCTCGCGGGCTTCATCGAGATTGTGCGGCGCGGCGCGCCGGCCTGATGCACGAGGCGCGAACGCACCCGGAATCGCACCGTCAAACAGCAGGCGCGGCGCACGAACGCCGCGTCGATTCAGCAACCATCCACACCGACCCATGATCATTCACCCCAATTTCGATCCCGTCGCGATTCATCTCGGACCGTTGGCCGTGCGCTGGTACGGGCTCATGTATCTCGTCGGCTTCATCGCGGCGATCGTCGTCGGCCGCGTGCGGCTCAAGCTGCCGCATGTCGCCGCGCAAGGCTGGAGCGCCAAGGACATCGACGACATGATGTTCTACGGCGTGCTCGGCGTGGTGCTGGGCGGGCGGCTCGGCTACGTGCTGTTCTACAAGGCCGGTTACTACTTCGCGCATCCGCTCAACATCTTCCGCGTCTGGGAGGGCGGGATGTCGTTCCACGGCGGCTTCCTCGGCGTGCTGGCCGCGATGGTGCTGTTCGCCTGGCAGCGCAAGCGCACCTGGCTGCAGGTGACCGACTTCATCGCGCCGATGGTGCCCACCGGCCTGGCTGCGGGCCGCTTCGGCAACTTCATCAACGGCGAGCTGCGGGGCCGCGTGACGAGCCCCGACTCGCCCTGGGCGATGCTGTTCCCGGGCGCCTCGCGCGACGATGCGATCTGGCTGTCGCAGCACCCCGATATCGCCGCGAAGTGGCACCTCAACGACGTGTTCATGCAGTACCAGATGCTGCCGCGCCATCCCTCCCAGCTCTACGAGATCGCGCTGGAGGGCATCACGCTGTTCCTGCTGCTGTTCTTCTTCTCGCGCAAGGCGCGCCCGACCGGCGCCGTGTCGGCGCTGTTCCTGATCGGCTACGGCCTGGCGCGCTTCACGGTAGAGTTCGCGCGCGAGCCCGACGACTTCCTCGGCCTGCTGGCGCTGGGCCTGTCGATGGGCCAGTGGCTGTCGCTGCCGATGGTCGTCGCCGGCGTGCTGATGATGCTGTGGGCCTATCGCAAGGGGCGTGTCGCGACGCCTGCATGAGCGGCGCGCGCGGTTGCCGCGCGATGTGAAAAAAGCCCGACCGGTGCGAGCCGGTCGGGCTTTTTGTCATGCCGGTGCGCCGCTCGCGGCCCCCCGCGTCAGAATAGTTGTCGCCTGGATAGGATCTGGAAATCCGGGGGCGGTATGAGGACGAACAGTGGCA
>JAYFRU010000400.1:0-3345 GCA_040946965.1 Burkholderia sp.
GAGTTCGTTTTTCGCTTTAATCGGCGGACTTCCCGCTCGCGTGGGCAGCTCTTTTATCGTCTGCTCGAACAGGCCGTGGGGGCTGTTCCAGTCACCTACCGTCAGATTGTGCAACGGCCACCAAAGCCAGCTCAATTGCCATAATGCGGGATTGTGGAGCTAAATGGATAGCCCTTGTCGGTGAACAGGTTGACGATCACCCGGCCGTGCTCGCCCACCACCTCGGGCCGCACCAGCTCGCGAACCGTCGCCGGCGCGATGTCGCTGGCGTGGAGCGGCGTGTCGTCGGGCGCATGCACGCGCGCGCCGTTCGAGGTGATCAGGTAGGGGCGGATGCCGAGCACGTCGCGGATGCCGGCCACGTCGGCGTGATGCCGGCCGGTCGCGGTGATGATGGGAATGCCGTCGGCCGCCAGCCGGCGCACGGTGTCGATCGTGTAGGGATCGAGCTGGTGGTCGCGATTGAGCAGGGTGCCGTCGAGATCGGTGCAGATGGCGTGGTACATGGCGGCGGGCTGGGCGCGGAAAGCCCGCATTTTATCGCCGCAGCGGCGGGAACGTCGCGCGGCGGCAATGAAAATGCAAGCCGGCGGCGCCGAGCCCTCGCGCCGCGCGGTGGTTGCCGGCCAGGGCGGGCGGCGCCGTTCAGGCTGGTGCCGCCCGCCGCGCGGCCTCGCGCTGCGCGAGCCGCAGCGCGCCCTGCGCCGAATCGGCCAGCGGTGCGCGTAGCCGCGCTCGATGCACGGCCGGCACGGCCGCCTCGAGGGGCCCGGCCAGCCCGCCGCAGAGGGCGACCGGCAAGGCCCCGGCCCGGCAAGGCCCCGGCCGGATCGAGGGCCTCGATCATGCGGCCGATCGCGTCGCCCGCCTCGGCGAGCAGGCGCTGCGCCACCGGGTGGGCGCGATGCGCGAACACCACCGGCGCGAGCCTGGCATAGGCGGTCTGGTTCGCCGCGCAGGACCACACAACCAGGCTGTCGCGATCGACGGCGCCGGTCAGCGCGATCAGGGCCTCGGCGAAGGCGTCGCGCGGCGCGCGGCCGTCCAGTGCCTGCTGCGCATGCGCGAGCGCACACAGCCCGAACCAGGCGCCGCTCGCCTCGTCGTCGGACGGAAAGCCGTAGCCGCCCGCGATCCGGCAGGCGCCGTCGGCATCGAGCGCGGCCGCGATGCTGCCGCAGTGCCGAGCGCGACGACCACGCCGGCCTCGCCGCCGTGCGCGCCCAGCACCCGTGGTATAGGCATCGCTCTCGATCGCCAGCGCGGCCACCGGCGCGGCCTCCATGAAGGCGCGCCGCCAGCCGGCGTGGTTGCTGCCGGCCAGCCCGCAGCCGCGCCAGTCGAGATCCAGGCCGGCCTGCGCGAAGGCCTGGGCGCAGGCCTCGCCGATCGAGCGCCAGGCGCCATCCCATCGATACCCAGCGCCAGGCCCGAGGGGCCGCCGCTGCCGCGCCCGAGCTCGCGCCCTCGCGCGTCGGCCAGCACCGCGCGCGTGCCGGTGCCGCCACCGTCGATGCCGGTCAGGTAGGTGGGCTCAGTCATCGGGAAACTCTCTCTGCGGAAGGGGCGACAGGAACGATCATGAGCCGAGAGCTTAACCGCAACACCGTGCCGCGTGCCGCTTCGGCTATGCTGACGGCGGCCCGCACTGCGGCGGGCACGGCCGGCGTCGGCCGCACCGACAGGCGAGACGAGGGGAAGCGATCGATGGGCGAACGCTGCAACTGGGTCCGCACGGATGCCGATGCGCATTATCACGACACCGAATGGGGCCGGCCCTCGCACGACGAGCGCTACCTGTTCGAGATGCTGATCCTGGAGGGCGCGCAGGCCGGGCTGTCGTGGTCGACGATCCTCAACAAGCGCGAGGGCTATCGCGCCGCCTTCGCCAATTTCGAGGTCGACGAAGTGGCGCGCTTCACGCCCGCGCGGCTCGAGGCGCTGCTGCTGGACCGGGGCATCGTGCGCCATCGCGGCAAGATCGAGTCGGTCGTCACCAATGCGCGCGCGGTGCAGCAGATCCGGGCCGAGCACGGCTCGCTGGCCGCCTTCCTGTGGTCCTTCGTCGACGGCAAACCGCAGCTCAACGGCTGGGACTCGTATCGCGACGCGCCGGCCTCGACCGAGATCTCCGATGCGCTGAGCAAGGCGCTCAAGCGCCATGGCTGCAAGTTCGTCGGCTCGACCATCTGCTACGCGCTGATGCAGGCCATCGGCATGGTCAACGACCACGAGTTCGGCTGCCCGTGCCGGGAGGCATGCGCGAAGCTCGGCGCCGCGCTCGGCAAACCGGCCAGCACCGCGAAACGGGCGGCAGCCAAGCCCGCCGCAGCCAAGCCGAAACCCGCGCCGGCCAGGCGAACCACGGCGAAAAAAGCGACCGGCTGAGCCCGGCGCCTTCCCGCCTGCGCCCGCCCCAAAGCAAAACGGTGGCGCCCCTCTTGCGAGGGACGCCACCGTCCGGATACGGTCCTGGGAAGCTTAGTGGAGCTTCTTCGGCAGCATCTGGCTGCGCAGGCGCTTGTGCAGGCGCTTCACCGCAGCAGCCTTCTTGCGCTTGCGCACGGCAGTCGGCTTCTCGTACGATTGGCGCTCACGCAGCTCAGCGATCAGGCCGTTCTTTTCGATCGCGCGGCGGAAGCGGCGGATCGCTACTTCGAACGGCTCGTTTTCCTTCAGAAGAATCGTCGTCATGTCGTTCCTAAATTGCTTGATACGGTCAAAAACGTAGCGGCCCCACGAACTGGCGAAACGAGCGGGTTTTGTGGCCTCGGAGGCCGGAAAAGAGAGGCGAAACGCTCGGCAACCTGCAACCGGCGCCGCGTTTGACTGCCAGCTTGGACATGCCGAAAACGGCAGAGGCTTGACCGAAATCTCAATTCAGTCGGCCATGCTAGCAGGTAAACATCGGCTCGGCTAGGTGTTTACGACTTTGCCGGGGCGACTTCGTATCGGGATCGCCACGGCAAGGCGTCAATGCCGCGCCGACGCGCCCGCTTCGGCACCGGCGCCTCGCATCCACCCCTCAATTCCACATGGCTGGCATGTCGCGCCCGAAACGGCTTTCATCGTTACCACTGGAAATCATCGAGGCGGGATCGGAAATCCCGAAAAAATCGAGCCACATCGAAAACTCCCCCTCAAGTTTTTTTTCGGCCCGCCGAAATCCTGCTCTGAGGCGGCCAGCAATGAACGAGTGCACCGCCGATGCCCACGTTGGCTTGTTTAAGAGGCCAGTTCAAAAAGCCTGCTCAGCACGGCTGAAGATAGAGGTGGCGCCGGGAATTCGGACAGCAGGGTAAGTGGAGGAGTTGAGGCCTGAGCCGGCCATAATGGCGGGCAAAC
>JAYFRU010000401.1:0-3341 GCA_040946965.1 Burkholderia sp.
TGCCGTCGGCCTGCGAGGGTCCACCTTCCTTCTTTGCCCCCACCATTCACGGGTGGGAGGCGTTCATATCATTTCCCTGGTTTCCCTGTGTGGCAGCGCCGCCGTCGCGCTGCTGACTTCCGGCCTCACCCCGCTCGCCGCGCATGCGGCCGGCGGCGAAGTTTCCGACGCCGACTGCGCCTTCGTCGCGATGGTCTCGCAAGGCGGCATGTTCGAGGTCGAGGCCGGCAAGGTGGCGGCCCAGCAAGGCGCGCGGCAGGACATCGTCGATCTCGGCAGCACCGAGGCGCACGATCACCAGCTGGTGGGCGCGAAGCTGATGGCCGCTGCCGGCGCGGCCGGCATCGAGGTCGATACGCAACTGAACGCGGCCTTCACGCAGCGCCTCGACAAGCTGCGCGGCCTGCCCGGCCCGGCCGACGACGCCTTCATCGCCGAGATGAAGACCATCCACGCGGCCGACGGCGCCGACTTCGCCAAGGAGGCGCGCGACGGCAGCAACCCCGGCCTGCGCGCCTTCGCGGCCGAAACGGTGCGGATCGTGAAGCGCCACCAGGGCGCCCTGCATGCGCTGCCGCCGGAAAACGGCTGAGCCCGCCGGCGCGTCGCGGCCCCCGCACGGGCGCCGCACGGGCGTCGTAACGCGCCGCAAGAATCGGGAAACATGCCGTTTCGAGAAGGCCGACGATCCTTTCGCTTTCCGAACGATTGGCCTTCGCGAACGACGCGCGCCGGCGCTCGCTCCTCGCGGCGGCGAGCCGCGATGCGATGCGCGCCGCCCCTGCGCATGCGGGGTCGCGACGCTGCCGCGCGAGCGCCTTGCCCCTTGCGCGGCGAGCCCGGCACGAACCACTGGCGCCCGCGCCGCGCCTTCCTCGCGCCTCCCCGAGCCCGTCAGCAGCCGGAAAGAAACATGCAGTAAACGGCAGGTAACCCGTCCACTCACGCGCAACGCGATACTCGCTCCCGTTTTCCCACCGGATCGCGACGATGGCACCGCCCCAGGCTTCCTATTCGATCGATGCGCTGCACGGCTTCGAGCTGACCGAAGACGGGCAGTACCTGATGCTCAACAGCAACCAGCCTGATCGCATCGCCCTGCACTGCTCGGTGATGCATGAGCTGCTGGCGGCGCTGTCGAACGCGATCGGCTCGTCCGAGCGCATCCGTCACAGGCAGCGCGGCGTCAAGTTCGTGATGCCATGCGAGGCCTGGACGATAGGGCGCGACGCCGGTGGCGCACCGGACCTGATCCTGTCGTTCCGCCTGCCCGGCGGCGCCGAGCTGTCGTTCCAGATCGGCCGCGCGCTGGCCCTGGCGAGCGGCCCCGCCACGGCCCTGCCGCGCGCGGCCGGCTCGCTGCAATGAGCCCGCATCCTTGATAAGCCCGCGCCCTCGATCGCGACCCCGCTATTCCCGGCTCCTCCGCCTCTTCCTCATCCGCATGAATGCACGCTCCCTGTCGTCACGCCGCCTGTGCTACCTGACGTTCGCCGGCCTTGGCGTGACGTCCGTCACCGCCTGCGCGGCCGATCCGTTCACCATCTCCGACATCCGGATCGAGGGCCTGCAACGCATCGAGCCCGGCTCGGTGTTCGCCTACCTGCCGATCAAGCAGGGCGACACCTACAATGACGATCTGGCCTCTGAAGCGATCCGCAAGCTCTACGCCACGGGCTTCTTCAACGACGTGAAGGTGGCCACCGAAGGCACGGTGGTGATCGTGAAGGTGCAGGAGCGCCCGGCGATTGCCTCGATCGACTTCTCCGGCATCAAGGAATTCGACAAGGACAACCTCGACAAGGCGCTGACGGCGGTGGGCCTCGCGCGCGGCCGCTACTACGACAAGTCGCTGGTGGACAAGGCCGAGCAGGAGCTCAAGCGCCAGTACCTGACGCGCGGCTACTACGCGGCCGAGGTCACCACCAACATCACGCCGGTCGACGCGAACTGCGTCTCGATCCTGTTCTCGGTGGCCGAAGGCCCGAGCGCGAAGATCCGCCAGGTCAACTTCATCGGCAACCAGACCTTCAAGACCAGCACCCTGCTCGACGAGATGCAGCTATCAATGCCGAACTGGTTCTCCTGATACACCAAGAACGACCTGTACTCGAAGGAGAAACTGACGGGCGACCTGGAAAACGTGCCCTCGTACTACCTCGACCGCAGCTACCTCGAATTCAATTTCGACTCGACCCAGGTGTCGATCTCGCCCGATCGCAAGGACATGTACCTGACCATCACGGTGCATGATGGCCAGCCCTACACGCTCTCGAGCGTGAAGCTGGCGGGCAACCTGCTGGACCGGCTGGCGGAACTGCAGAAGCTGGTGAAGATCAAGGCCGGCGAGCGCTTCTCGGCCGCCAGGCTGCAGGCCACCACCAAGGCGAGCGTCGACAAGCTCGGCGAATACGGCTACGCCTTCGCCACCGTCAACGCGCAACCCGAGATCGACCAGGCCACCCACAAGGTAGGCCTGACGCTGGTGGTCGACCCGGGCCATCGCGTCTATGTCCGGCATATCAACATCACCGGCAACTCGTGCACGCGCGACGAGGTGGTACGCCGCGAGATGCGCCAGATGGAAAGCGCCTGGTTCGATTCGGGGCGCCTCACGCTGTCGAAGGACCGCGTCAACCGGCTCGGCTACTTCACCGATGTCGACATCTCGACCGTGCCGGTAGAGGGCACCACCGACCAGGTCGACGTCAACGTCAAGGTGACCGAGAAACCGACCGGCTCGATCTCGCTAGGCGTGGGCTACGGCCCCGGCGAAGGCCCAATCATCTCGGCCAGCGTCTCGCAGGACAACGTGTTCGGCTCGGGCACCAGCCTCTCGGTGACGGTCAACACGGCCACCACCTATCGCACGCTGGCGGTCGAGCAGGTGGACCCGTACTACTTCACGATCGACGGCATCCTCCGCATCACCGACGTCTACTACCGCACCAGCGAGCCGCTCTACTACTCGAGCACCACCGACACCAGCTTTCGCGTGATCACCTACGGCGCCTCGATGAAGTGCGGCATCCCGTTCTCGGAAACCGACACGGTGTTCTTCGGCCTCGGCCTCGAGCAGAACCGGCTCGACGTCGACTCGACCACGCCGCAGAGCTATATCGACTACGTGAACTCGTTCGGCCGCGTCTCGAACAACGTGCCGGTCACGGTGGGCTGGTCGCGCGACAATCGCGACAGCACGCTGATCCCGAGCCGCAGCTACTTCCTGCAGGCCAATGCCGAATACGGCACGCCGATCGCAGCAGAGGTGGCGCCGGGAATTCGGACAGCAGGGTAAGTGGAGGAGTTGAGGCCTGAGCCGGCCATAATGGCGGGCAAAC
>JAYFRU010000402.1:0-3323 GCA_040946965.1 Burkholderia sp.
TGCTCCGGTGCCCAAGGTTAACCGCTCGCCGCGAAAGTAAACAGCCCCCTCACGGGGAATTTGAACTGGCCTCTTACGGCTCAAGTCCGTGCAGATTAGCTGCATCGCAGCATGACTGCATTATCGTGGCGCCGGACACCCGGCAAAGGGGCTTGGCCGGCTCTGGATGACGGCCAAGCCCGGCGGGCCTGGTCAGGCGCTGGCCGGACGGGAGGCCTTGCCGGGTTCGGGCGCGGGCTCCCGACCCGCCGCCAGGCTCAGGCTGCCGCAGCCCCCGCGGCAGCCGCCGCCTTGGCGATCTGCTTGCGCACCATGCCCAGGTACCAGCGATACGGCAGCCAGCGCTTGAGCCGCCAGGCGATGCGCGTGGCCGGATGCGTGAGGATGTGCGTGTCGCCGCGCGCCAGGCCCGCATGGATCAGTTCGGCCACCTGCTCCGGCCCGAGCCTGGCCTGCTCCACCAGGTTGCGCGTGAGCTGCCGGATCTGCGCATTGCTGGCGCGCATGTTGCGGGCCAGGTCGGTGCGGAAATAGGCAGGACAGGCCACGCTGACCTGGATCCCGCTGTCGTGCAGTTCGAGCTGCAGCGTTTCGGACAGCGCGATCACCGCCGCCTTGGTGGCGTTGTAGCCGCTCGACCTCGGCATGTAGAGCAGGCCCGCGATCGAGGCGACGTTCAGCAGCTTGCCGCCGCCTTGCGCCTGCAGCAAGGGGATGAAGGCCTTGCAGCCGCGCACCACGCCGAGCAGGTTGATGTCCACCGCCCATTGCCAGTCTTCCAGCGAGGATTCGGTGATGTCGCCGATCTGCGCCACGCCGGCATTGTTGATCACGATATCCACGCCGCCCCATTGCGCGCGCAACCAGTTCGCGGCCTCCTGGAGCTGCGTCTCCCGGGTCACGTCGCAATGCAGGTAATGGGCGGCGGCCCCTTCGGCCAGCAAGGCCTCCACGGTCTGCTGGCCGGCCGCGTCGTCGACATCGCCGATGCACACGCTCGCGCCGTCGCGCGCGTAACGTTGCGCCAGCGCGCGGCCCAGGCCGCCGGCGCCGCCGGTGATAAACACTCTGGTGCCCATATGGATTGCCTCTTGTCCTGTTTCGATGAGCTGAAGGCCGGCCGGGCCGTTCCACGCGCCTCGGGCGCGTGCCGAATCGGCCCGGCTCCTTGCCCTGCCTAGGCGTTCTCGGCCTGGGCCGTCTCGTCCGTCTCGACCTGGTTCGGGCGATAGAACGCGAGCGAGCCCCGCGACGACGGTTTCAAGGCGAATTGATCTAGGCAGGCCAGCACGCCCGGTTCGATGCCGAGGTCGGCGAAGAATGGATGCGCATGCACCTTCAGCTCCATCGCATCCGTCATCGGCCGGCTCAGGCCTTCGCCGCTGAAGATGTAGTTGGCGCGATGGATGCCGCGTTCGGCGTCGTGCATCACGTCCTGGCCGATCCGGCTGAACTCGCCGTATTCCAGTTCGCCATCGAGCTGGCGGCAGCTGAGGATCGGGCCGTCGGCGTCGCGCACGCTGGCCTCCAGCGCCGCCGGATCGATCTCGAACGCCAGCGCGGCCGGGTCGATCACGCTGTAGCCGGTGTCCTTGCACAGATCCACATAACCGCGCGCGGTCGACGCCACCTTGAGCACGTGGATCGCGACGCTGGCCTGCGGCAGGCCGGCCTCGAATTCGCTGTTGTCGAGATTGACCAGCACGCCGATGTCGATCTCGTGATTGGCCGGCAGGTCCACCTGGTCGCCGCCTTGCAGGAAATTCACCACGTTCAGCGTGAGGATGGCGGCGCCGGACGGCGCCAGCACCGGCTCGATGCCGGCGGGCAGGAAGGGCTGGCTCGAGGCCGACGGCGCCTCGAGCAGGAAGAATGCGCCCCAGTCCAGATAGATGGTCGATCGATAAGCCATGCATTGCTCCTGAATCAAAGGATGTGGGTCTTGCTGTCAGGGAAAACCGGATGGGAAGAAAGCCGAAGCGGTTCGGCGGGCACCTGGCATCGGCCGATCAGATCGTGCTGGCGCAGCAAGCCGTGCTGGCTGGCCGCTGCCGGCGACGCGTCGATATCCAGCCGGGCCAGCCAGGGACGCAGGCCGTCGAGGAAACCGATCGGCTGGGTTCTGGCCAGCGCCGCGTCCACGCAGGCATGAGGCCCGGAGCCGAACGACAGGGGCCGGCGTTTCGGGCGATCGAAGTCCAGCCGATCCGCCTGCTCGTGGATCGTCTCGTCCCGATTGCCGGAACCGTTAAGCAAGGCCACCACCTCGCCCGGGGCGATGCGATACGCGCCGAACGCCACCTCTTCCAGGGCGATCCGGAACGCCACCTGGCCGGGGCTGTCGTAGCGGATCAGCTCCTCGGCCGCCCGTGGCGACAACCCAGGATCGGCCGCCAGCCGCTCGCGCGCCGCGCCATCGGCGGCCAGGGCGGCAAGCGCGTTGCCGAGCAGGGCCGTGCGGCTGTCGTAACCCGTTATCAGCACCAGCAGCACATCGCCCAGCAGGATCCGGCGGGCTTCCGGGGGAACCTCATCCAGCAGGGTCGAGCGGCCGGCGAGCTGTTGCTCCAGCCAGGGCCAGGCCGACGCGAACTCGTCGATCACCCGGGCCAGCCCGGCTTCGTCGAGCACCGCAGCCGACAGCCAGGCGCCGAAGTGGCGCGTCTGCGGCAGGAAACGCATCAACTCCGCCTCGTCGAGGCCGATCAGCATGGCCAGCGCGCGCACCGGCAAGGGGGTGATCACCGCAGGCACGAGATTCTCGGCCTGGCCGCTCGTCCAGCGCGCCAGCAGCACGTCGGCCTTGGCCGCGACGGCCGCGCGGATCTGCTCCATCGCCTCGGCGTTGAACAGGCCGGCCAGCACCCGGCGCGACTGGCGATGGGTTTCGTCGTCACGAAAATTCAGGAGGTCGAACAGGCCGCTCGCCTCCATTGTCTGCTGCAGGGCCGGCGCGGCGCGGGCCATGCTTTGCCTGCCTACCGAGGTGAAGCGTCGGTCGGCGAAGGTCTTGAGGATATCGTCTTGCCGCGCCAGCAGGATCACGCCCGAGGCGTCGCGCACCACCCCGCCGAGCCGGCGCAAGCGGGCGTAGGCCTGGTAGACGTCGGGCAGCGCATTGGTGAGCAACTCGAACAGAAAAAGCTTGGTGTGCACCGGAATCGTGCTCATCGGATTTCTCGCTGAATCTTCCATTGATAAGCGTCCGGCCCGCCCGGAAACATTCGATTGCCGGGCTGCCAAACTCCCGGGGGGGGGGGGGGGGGGGGGGGGGGGGGGGGGGGGGGGGGGGGGGGGGGGGGGGGGGGGGGGGGGGGGGGGGG
>JAYFRU010000403.1:0-3313 GCA_040946965.1 Burkholderia sp.
CATCGATGTCGAGTTGGCCGATCTACTGGCCGGCTACGGCGTCAAATTTCAAACTAGTTTTGCGTGAACACTTATTTATTTTCGAGACGCCGAGAATCGATTGTCATCAAACGGGGCCGGGGCCTGGAGACGCCCGCCATGCCGCCGCCGATGGTCATGTCAATCTCAGGAGTCCTGTCTTGGCGAACGTCGAACCGTTTCCCTTCGTCAGCGTAGCGGGCGCGCCCTACGAGCGCGGCCTGCAATACGGGCGCGCGGCCGCCGCGCGGGTGCGCCTGAGCGCCTCGCGCTACGGCTCGACCCTGCGCCAGCTCGGTTACGGCGAAGCCGCGTGCCGCGCGCTGATCCGCGCGCTCGAACAATCGATCGGCGAATTCCGGCCCGCCTATCTCGACGAGATGCGCGGCATCGCCAAGGGCACCGAGGTGCCCTTCGACGACATCGTGATGATCAACGCGCGCACCGAGGTGCTGGCCAAGGCGCGCGCCGACGGCGCGGGCGCGGCCGAGGCGGCCGCGCTCGACGAGGACGGCTGCACCGGCGTGCTGGTGCTGCCCTCGCGCTCGGCCGGCGGCACCCTGATCCACCGCCCAGAACTGGGACTGGAAGGCCGCTTGCGTCGATACCGGCATCGTGCTGCGCGTGCGCAACGACGACGGCCCCGACTACCTCAGCTTCGTCGAGGCGGGCGGCCTGGCCCGCAGCGGCTTCAACGCAGCCGGCGTGTCGATCACGGCCAACTACCTCGAATCGGATCGCGACTTCAGGCGCCTGGGTGTGCCGCTCTCGCTACTGCGCCGGCGCGTGCTGGAGGAGCCGGTGTTCGCCAATGCGCTGAAGGTGATCGCCACCACCCCGAAGTCCTGCTCGAACAACATCATGCTCGGCATGGCCGAGGGCTTTGGCATCGATTTCGAGTGCGCGCCCGACGAAGCCTTCCCGATCTACCCCGGCGACGACCAGTTGATCGTCCACGCCAACCACTGGGTGAGCCCGGTGGCGCGCACCAAGCTGCTCGATACCGGCTGCGAGAACTCGGCGGACAGCTATTACCGCGACTGGCGCGTGCGCCAACTGCTGAACGCGGTGCGCAGGCCCGGCCGCGAGGACGTCACGGCGGCGCTGTTCGACGCGTTCGGCACGCCTTACTCGGTGTGCCGGCCGCCGCGCGCCGGCATGCGCCACGCGCTGACGGCCACTGTCGCGATGATCGTGATGGAGCCGGCCGCCGGCGAGATGGAGGTCGCGCCGATGCCGGCGCTCAACCGCGTGTTCACGCGCTACCGGCTCGACGGCGAGCCGCTCGCGGCGGCCGCCTGAGGCCTTGTCCGCGCCGCTTCATTGCCGCTTTCTCGCCGACCCCGCACCCATCCGCCCGCCAGGAGACCCGCATGTCCCGCATCGCCCCGCAGCAGACCGGCAACAGCCAGCGCATGGCCGACACGCTCTACGACATGGGTTCGACCATCGTCTACGCGAGCTGCCACGACGCGCGTTTTCCCTACGTGCTCTACGTGCCCGAGCAGATTGCCGAGGCTGGCAACGACGTCGAGCTGCTGGTGGTGATGCACGGCACCGGGCGGCAGTTCATCCAGTACCGCGATGCCTTCGCGCCGTTCGGGCGCTGGAACCGCTGCATCGTGCTCTGCCCGCTGTTCCCGGCCGGCGTGCGCGGCGACCGCGAGCGCAGCGGCTACAAGCGGCTGGTAGACGGCGGGATCCGCTACGACGAGGTGCTGCTGGCGATGGTCGAGGAGATCGGCGAGCTTTACGGCAAGCGCTTCGAGCGTTTCGGATTGTTCGGCTATTCGGGCGGCGGCCAGTTCGTGAACCGCTTCGCCTTCGCGCATCCGCAGCGGCTGTGGGCGGCCTCGATCGGCGCGCCCGGCAACGTCACCCTGCTCGACATGAACAAGGACTGGTGGCTCGGCCTGGGCGGCTTCGAGCGCCAGTTCGGCAAGCCCTTCGATCTCGCCGCGCTGCGCCGCGTGCCGGTGCAGATGATCGTCGGCCGCGCCGACCTGGAGACCTGGGAGATCACCGTGGCCGAGGACAGCCCGACCTTCATGCCCGGCATCAACGACACCGGCCGCACGCGCCCGGAGCGGCTGCGCGCGCTGCAGGCCTCGTTCGAGGCCGCCGACGTGCGGGTGCGGTTCGACGAGCTCGGCAATATCGCCCACAACGGCCTGCAGGTGGTGGAGGACTTCCTGGCCGACACGCTGCGCGCGATGCGCGCCGGAGGATGAGGCGATGACGGCCAGCCATGAGCGCGGCAAGCTGCGCAGGGTGATCGTGTCGACCGTGGTCGGCGGCACCTTCGAGTGGTTCGATTTCCTGGTCTACGCGTATTTCTCGTCGACCATCGCCCATGAATGCTTCGCCGGCATCGCGCACGGCGGCTCGCTGCTGCTGACCTTCGTGAATTTCGCGCTCGGCTTCCTGGTGCGGCCGATCGGTGGCGTGGTGATGGGGGCTCTACGCCGATGGTGCCGGGCGCGTGAAGGCGCTGTCCTGGACATGGTGGCGATGTCGGCCGGTTCACAGCTGCCCGCGCTCACGCCCGGCTACGCCACGCTCGGCGTGTTCGCGTCGCTGCTGGTGCTGGCCGGGCGGCTGGTGCAGGGCTTCGCGGTGGGCTCGCAGTTCGCGCTGTCCTCGGTGACCGTCTACGAGGTCGCGCCGGCCGGGCGCCGGATGTTCTACGGCAGCTTCAACATGGTGGCGATGGCCGTGGCGGTGATGCTGTCCTCGGGCATCAGCTACCTGCTGACCGAGCATCTCTCGCACCAGGCGCTCGGCAGCTGGGGCTGGCGCGTGCCCTTCCTGCTCGGCGCGCTGGTGGGGCCGGTGGGCTTCTGGCTGCGCCACCACGTGGACGAATCGGATACCTTCCGGCGCATGCAGGCGCGGCCCGTCGCGCGGCTGAAGGCGCCGGCGCGGGTGCGCGCCTTCCTGCGCGGGAACGGCGACGCGGTGCTCTGCGCGATGGGCGTGATGATGGTCGGCACCTCGCTGAACTACGTCTGGCACGTCTACCTGCCCACCTACGCGCAGCAGCTGCTGCACCTCTCGCTGAGCTCCTCGCTGCACGGCGTGTGCGCCACCAGCATCGTGGGCTGCCTGCTGTCGCCGGTGTTCGGCCTGCTGGCGGACCGGATCGGCGCCGACCGGCTGTTCTGCTGGTTCATCGCCGCCTGGGCGCTCAGCGTGTTCCCGCTGTTCTGGTTCCTGCTTTGAGCGCGACAGCGCCGACCGGCGTCCAATTGCGCGTCTGGCCCGACCAGCGGGCCGGATGGCGCTCGCAGGCCGC
>JAYFRU010000404.1:0-3312 GCA_040946965.1 Burkholderia sp.
AACTCCACCACGCCATCACCATCATGCCCCACGCGCGCGCGAACAGGGAAACGGTCGCGCCGAGTCGCTTACCGCCGACCGACGAAGGCCGGCGTTTCTACAAGCGCAGCCAAGGCGAGCTCGACGGTTATGTGGAGGCGTTGGCCGACGTGCGCGGCCTCACGCAGCGCTGCGTGGGGAGCCTGGTGGTCAGCGCGCCGATGGGGCTCGGCGAATTCCGGCTCAATGGACGGGTGCTCGAGTTTCTCGAGCGTTATCCCGAGATCGAGATTGACCTGGTGCTGGACGACCGGGTCGTGGACCTGATCGAGGAGGGCGTCGACCTGGCGATCCGGCTCGACAGCCAGCTGCCGCCCAATGCGGTGGTACGCGCGCTCGGTGCGTCGCCGCGCCTGGTGGTGGCCTCGCCGGCCTACCTGGCCGCAGCGCCGCGCATCCGCCGGCCCGAGGATCTCGCCGCGCATGAATACATCCGCTACGCCGGGCGCGGGGTTGGCGATCGCCTCGAATTCAGCAAGGGCGAGGAGACGGTCGCGGTCACCACCCACGACCGCTATCGCGTCAACAACTCGCTGGCGCTGCGCCAGTGCTTCCTGCAGGGTATCGGCCTGGGCACGGCGCCGGCCTGGCTGGTGCAGGGGACCTGGTCGATAGCGGCGAGCTGGTGCAGGTCCTGCCTCGCTGGCACCAGCCGGCCCAGCCCCTGCACCTGCTGTATCCGACGCGCCGTTACCAGCCGGCGAGAACGCGGGCGCTGCTGCAGTTTCTCGCCGAGCGGATTCCCGCGCTGCCGGGTTTCGTCTGAGGCGCGGCCTCAGCCCTCGCTGATCGCCGGCCGCGCGAACCACTCGCGGCCCTTGAGCATGGCGTTCCAATAGACTTTCGGCAGCAGGCTTTCCTTCAGGAACCAGGCCAGCTTCGAGGGCCGCGTGCCGTCGTTGAGCCAGCCCGGGAAGGTCGGTGCCACCTTGCCGCCATAGAGGAACTCGGCCAGCACCACGCGGCTGCGTTCGACTGTCAGCGGGCAGGAAGCCGTAACCGTCATAGCGCGCCACGCCGCGCGCGCGACCGAGCGCGGCCAGCGCGTTGTGGGCTACCACCGGCGCCTGCTTGCGCGCGGCCGCGGCCGTCTTGGCATTACTGGTATTGGTGGCGTCGCCGAGCGCGTGGATATTCTCGTAGCGACGATGGCGCAGCGTGGCCGGATCGACGTCGATCCAGCCGCCCGCGTCGGCCAGCGCGCTGTCGCGCACGAAGCCGGGTGCACGCTGCGGCGGCACCACGTGCAGCAGGTCGAACTCGCGTTCGATCTCCTCGCTGCCGCCGCCCTCGGCCTCGGGGCGGGCGCGCTGGAAGCGCGCGAGCTGGGTGGGGCCGTCGACGGCGATCAGCTGGTCGCCGAAGCGCAGGTCGATGCCGTAGTCGCGGACCGATTCCATCAGCGCGGGCACATAGTCCGGCACGCCGAACAGCACGTTGCCGGCTAGGTGGAATTCGATCTCGATGTCCTTCAGGCGGCCGGCGCGGCGCCAGTGATCGGCCGACAAGTACATGGCCTTCTGCGGCGCGCCCGCGCATTTGATCGGCATCGGCGGCTGGGTGAAGATCGCGCGCCCGCGCGGCAGCGCCTGCACCAGTTGCCAGGTATAGAGCGCGAGATCGTAGCGGTAGTTCGAGGTCACGCCGTGCTTGCCGAGCGTGTCCGGGAGCCCCTCGATGCCGGCCCAGTTCAGCTCCAGCCCGGGGCACGCGATCAGTTGCCGGTAGCCGATGCTCGTGCCGCCCTCCAGCGTGATGCGGTCCTGCTCGGGCGAGAACGCGGCGACGGCCGCACGGATACGCGTCACGCCGTGCGGCAGCACCGATTCCATCGGCCGCGCGGTGGCCGGCGCCTCGAACACGCCGCCACCGACCAGGGTCCAGCCGGGCTGGTAGTAATGGGTGCCGGCCGGATCGACCAGGGCGATGTCGAGCGAGCGGTCGCGCCTGAGCAGGCTGGCGGCGGTGGCGATGCCGGCGGCACCAGCGCCGACGATCACGATGTTGTGGCGCGCGGCGGGCACGCCGGTGGCGCCGGTGGTCGTCGAGGACGTTGCGGACGTTGCGGACGTTGCGGACGTTGCGGACGTTGCGGACGTTGCGGACGTTGCGGACGTTGCGGACATGATTCGGACTCCTTCGGGGGAATGCGGGTTGGGAGCGACGCGGCTCACAGCGCGTCGATCGGCAGCTTCAGGTAGCGGATGCCGTTCGGCGCCGGCTCGGGTAGCCGTCCGGCGCGCATGTTGACCTGCACCGAGGGCAGGATCAGCACCGGCATCGCCAACGTGGCGTCGCGTGCGGTGCGCATCGCCACGAAGCTGTCCTCGTCGATGCCCTGGTGGACATGGATGTTGTCGCGCAGTTGCTCCGCGACGGTGGTGACCACGCACACGGGGCGGCCGTCGGGCTGGTAGTCGTGGCACAGATAGAGGCGCATGTCGGGCGGCAGGCTCAGCACCTTGCGGATCGAGCGATACAGCGTGCGCGCGTCGCCGCCGGGAAAATCGCAGCGTGCCGTGCCGTAGTCGGGCATGAACAGCGTGTCGCCGACGAAGGCGGCCGTCTCGGCCGGTGCCGAGCCGCCATCCGCGCGCGCGACCAGATAGGTCATGCAGGCCGGCGTGTGGCCCGGCGTATGGATGGCGCGGATCGCGAGCGCGCCCAGCGCGAGCGTGTCGCCTTCGTCGATCAGCCGGTCGAACGGGCGGCCGTCCGCAACGAAACCGGGGCCGGCGTCGAACAGCGCGCCGAACACCTTCTGCACCTGGGTGACGTCGCGCCCGATCGCGATCTCGCCGCCGAGGCGGGCCTGCAGCCACGGCGCGGCCGACAGGTGATCGGCATGCACATGGGTTTCCAGCAGCCAACGCACGCGCGCGCCGAGCGATTCGACATGCTCGGCGACACGCTCGGCGCTGGCATGGCTGGTGCGGCCCGATTTCGGGTCGAAGTCGAGCACCGAGTCGAGGATCGCGCACTCGTGCGAACCCGTGTCGAGGACGACATGGGTCGCCGTGCAGGTGGCGGGATCGAAAAACGACTCGACGGTGAAGGCTGGGGCGGACATCGAACGGCACTCCGGAAGCGGGGGAACGTGGAATCGAGACAAGATACATGCCAGCCCGCCAAGGCCGGCGCGGCTTTCTCTTAATTACTCATAAGTCAGAAATATAGGAGCCAGACGGGTGCCTGCAGAAGGATCGCACGAGCTTGGGGTCCCGGCCGATTTGCGCGAGTTGTTCGTGAATCATCGGTCCAAGCTTTTCGCCC
>JAYFRU010000405.1:0-3278 GCA_040946965.1 Burkholderia sp.
CGTTCAAGGACCGATACAATCGCGAATGGCGTCTCGAAAAACTGGGCTTCAAGTCACCCCTGGAAGCCCGTCAGGCAACGCTGTTGCCGCTGGCCGCCTGATCGCAAAACCGTGTCTAGACAACCGGATCCGATACACCAACTGTCTGCACGATGCTCGCCCATAGCTTCTGAAACACGTAGGGCTTGCGCTTCCCGTCTCGCCCCGGCTCCCCGAAGAACAGGAGATCGACGTTAATCGGTCGGATAGGATTGTCCAGCGCTGAGCGCAGGATTTCGACCGCCACGCGAGTCAACGGAACTAAGCGCGCGGAGCCATTCTTGGTGTCCTTGAGGGTGACAACCCGGCGGTTTAGATCGACTTGGGAGCGGCGCAGGCCCGTGATCTCGGATGAGCGCATGCCGGTTTCGACGGCCAGCCGCACGATCCATCCGAGCATCGGATTGCTATGGGCGTCGGCGGCCGCGAAGAGTCGTTGCTGCTCTTCTGGCGTCAAACACCGATCCCGGCCAGCACCGGGGCTAGGCTTTCGGATGTTGGCGACTGGATTGAACGTCAGGCCGATCCCCCACTCCTGAATGGCCACCCGGAACAGATGCCCGAGCATCGCCAGCTCGATGCGCACGGTGTTGTTCGATTTGCCGGCCGCCAATCGTTCGTCGCGGTACTTCGCGACGAGTTCGGCACTGACTGCCGCCATCGAGTACTTCCCGAAGAACGCGGCCAAGTGCTGCGAAGTAAAGCGCTCGCTGCGCTGCGTGGTCGGCTTTTTGGTAGATGACACCTCTTCCGCATAGCGCTTCAACGCGGCCGATACCGTGAGCTTTTCGGAGGGCGCGCGCGACAAGTAGACACCCCGAACCATCTCATCTTCAGTCCGGCGAGCCCAATCCTCGGCATCGCGTTTGGTGCGGAAAGTCTTGATCGTGGTCGGCCAACCGTTCTTGCGAACGATGGCTTTCCAGTTTCCTGATTCTCGTTTTTGGATGACGGCCATGATGCCCTTCTGACGGCGCAGTGTACCAATACTGTACCGGGAGGGCCCAAAAAGCATCAAGGGGTTACACGAAAATCGCGTAACCCCTTGATTTTATTGGTGCCGGCTGCAGGACTCGAACCCGCCACCTGATGATTACAAATCAACTGCTCTACCAGATGAGCTAAGCCGGCGCAGCTGCAGATTCTACCTCATTTCACAATCTTGAGGCGGGGTCGGTTGCTCTTTCCCGAGGGACCGCCATCGTCGTCGGGTGACGAGGCCGGCACCTCCGCCCCTTCCGACGGCTCGGTCGCATCCCGCGCCGCCTCGTCGGCCGATGCCGGCGCACCCTCGACGACATCCTCCTCGATGGTCGGCTCGCCCGGCTCGTCCGCCGTGGCGTCGACCTGGAAGGCCATGCCCTGGCCGTTCTCGCGCGCGTAGATCGCAAGCACGTTGGCGACCGGCACCTCGAGCTTGTGCGCCTTGCCCGAGAAACGCGCCGTGAACTCGATCCATTCGTTGCCCATCTGCAGCGCGCTGGTCGCCTCGAAGCTGATGTTCAACACGATCTCACCGTCGCGCACATACTGTCGCGGCACGCGCGTCGAATTGTCGACGCGCACCGAGATGTGCGGCGTATAACCGTTGTCCGTGCACCATTCGTACAGCGCGCGCAGCAGATACGGTTTGGTGGAAGTCTCTTGCATCACAGTCCTCGTACCGATGGCCGCAGGGCTAACGACGCATCACTTTTTCCGAAGGCGTCAGCGCCTCGATATACGCCGGGCGGCTGAAGATACGCTCGGCGTACTTCATCAGCGGTGCCGCGTTCTTCGACAGCTCGATGCCGTAGTGATCCAGGCGCCACAGCAGCGGCGCGATCGCGACGTCGAGCATCGAGAACTCCTCGCCGAGCATGTACTTGTTCTTGACGAAGATCGGCGCGAGCTGGGTCAGGCGATCGCGGATCGCCAGGCGTGCCTTCTCGTGGTTCTTCTCGGCGGCCTTGCCCTTCTCGTTCTCGAGCGTGCTGACGTGGACGAACAGCTCCTTCTCGAAGTTCAGCAGGAACAGGCGCGCGCGCGCGCGCTGCACCGGATCGGCCGGCATCAGCTGCGGATGCGGGAAGCGCTCGTCGATGTACTCGTTGATGATGTTCGATTCGTACAGAATCAGATCACGTTCGACGAGGATCGGCACCTGACCATAGGGATTCATCACGGCGATGTCTTCGGGCTTGTTGAACAAGTCCACATCGCGAATCTCGAAGTCCATGCCCTTTTCGAACAGCACCAGCCGGCAGCGCTGGGAGAAAGGACACGTCGTGCCGGAATACAGAACCATCATAATTTGCGTTTCCTCAAAAAAACCGAGGGCCGACGCGCGGACAAACCTGCCAGCAGGTCTCTCCTTACGCCGGCCCCACGCCGGTCTTGGCGTGTTTACTTGATATCTTTCCAATACGCGGCATTCAGCCGCCACGCGAAAAAGCTCAGGATGCCGAGGAACATCAGCACCCAGACGCCTACGCGCTTGCGGGTCTGCTGCTCGGGCTCGGCCATCCAGCCCAGGTAAGCGACGAGGTCGGCCACAGCCGCATCATAATCCACCGAGGATAGCGTGCCGGGCGTGACAGTCTGGAACCCGACGAGCTTGTGCACCTTCTCGCCCGTCTCCAGGTCCTCGACATCGTCGTATTTCGCGGTGCGCTGCCCCTGCAGCTGCCAGAGCACATGCGACATATTGACATTCTCGAACACCGCGTTGTTCCAGCCGGTCGGCCGCGTATCGTCGCGATAGAAGCTGCGCAGGTACGTATAAAGCCAATCGCGCCCGCGAGCCCGCGCCTCGACCGAGAGGTCGGGGGGCGTCACGCCGAACCAGCTCTTGGCGTCATCCGGCCGCATCGCGACGCCCATCCGTATTGCCGGCCTTATCCGTCGCGAACAGGAGATTCGCCTCGATCTCCTTCTGGGAAATCCCCAGATCCGTCAGACGGTTGTAGCGCATCAGGTTGGCGCTATGGCAATTCAGGCAGTAAGTTTACAAACAATTGCGCCCATGCTGCAGGGCAACGAGATTTTCCGCGTTATCGGGCGCCCGGTCGAGCGGAAAATTAGCCTCGCCGGCACGCGCCGGGCCCGTCGCCAGTGCAAGCGATGCGGCCCCGATCAGCAGGAACGTCTTCAGCAGCGTCCTCATCATCGTGTTTATATGAGCGCCTCCCGTTTGCGAAGGTTTTTCGTGTGTGCCGACTGCGACAGGATGGGCTGCAGCTTTATATCCGGGCTTGTTG
>JAYFRU010000406.1:0-3264 GCA_040946965.1 Burkholderia sp.
TGTTAACAGGGGCTTCACCCCGGACCGTTGCGCGTAAACGTCACCGTGCCGCGGCTGATTTATGCAACAACGCCGCGTCGCGAGGCAGATCGCCATGGGCCATCTCGCGCAGGCCATGGGCATCCATCAGCCGGTACAACGTGGCGCGCGAGATGCCGAGTTCGAGTGCCGCGTCGGTCAGCCGATGGCGATGGCGCAGCAGGGCGGTCTCGATCGCGTGGCGCTCGACGCGCTCGTGCGCGTCGGCGAGCGTGACGGCCTGCTGCGAGGCGTAGTCGCCGAGATCGAGGTCCATCGCCGACAGCAGCCGTCCATCGGCCATCACGATCGCACGCCGCACTCGGTTGATCAGTTCGCGCACGTTGCCGGGGCCAGGGGTAGCGGCGCATCGCGTCGAGCGCGCATTCGGTGAAGCCGTGGATGCGCCGCACCCCATCGCCGCTGAACTTGCGCAGCACATGGCGCGCCAGCAGGTCGATGTCGCCGCCGCGCGCGCAGCGGCGGTTCGTCCACGCGCAGCACGCACAGCCCCGGTGATAGAGGTCGGCGCGGAACCGCCCGCCGCGCACGGCAGCCTCGAGATCGACATGAGTGGCGCACAGCACGCGCACATCCACAGCGATCGATTCGCGCGCGCCGAGCCGCTCGATGCGGCCTTCCTGGAGGAAGCGCAGCAGGCCGGCCTGGCTGTCGACGGGCATGTCGCCGATCTCGTCGAGGAACAGCGTACCGCTGTGCGCGGCCTCGACCCGGCCGATCTTGCGCTGGGTCGCGCCGGTGAAGGCGCCGCGCTCATAGCCGAACAGTTCCGATTGCAGCAGCGTGTGCAGGATCGCGCCGCAATTGATGGCGACGAACGGGGCCTTGCGGCGCGCCGAGTGCTCGTGGATCGCCACTGCGGTGAGTTCCTTGCCGGTGCCCGACTCGCCCGAGATGAACACGGGCGCGTCGGTCGAGGCGACCTTGCGGATGGTGCGGAACAGCTGCTGCATGGCTTCGCAATTGCCTACCATCTGTTCGTCGCCGCCCACCGTCGCGGCCGGCGGCGGCTCCGGCTCGCCGAGCACGATCATGCCGTAGGCATGGCCGATCAGGTAGTCGAGCGTGGCGTGCGGCGCCGGGTGCCTGACGAAATCGAAGCAGTACTGACGGATCAGCTGCCTCACGGCTGGCTCGCCCAGGCGTGTCTCGCCGGTCAGGGTGATCCAGCCGATCCGCAGCTGGCGCAGCGCGCGTTCGAGCGCGGCCAGTTCGCGCGGCGCGAAGGCATCGAGATCGACGATGCCGGCGCTGGTGGCGTCCTGCCCCCGGCGCCGGACGGTGTCCTGCGCGGAACGGCAGACCTGGACCTGCCAGTCGCGCGCGCGCAGGTGGGCGGACCAGCGCGGCATCGGGCGTGCGCGACAGATAGACGAGCGGACGCATCACGGACTCTGCGGGAACGGTCGGCGGCAGCGTGACGAACGGGCCGGCGCCGACAGCGAGGTGTCGGAGTCGAGCATCATCGGTTCCGGCAGGAAGGGAGCACGCGTGGCCTCGCCCGCCCGCGAGGGCGGGACGCGATGCGCGCAGATACCTGACGGCATGCCATGACCATGGCAGGGGCTCCCGTTATGGACTGCCTGCCGCGCGGTCCGCGAGGCGGGTCGCTGCGGCAAGGTGGCCGGTTTCGTTACTGCGGCGTCACGCGGCGCGCGACGCCGTTGCGGCACTCAGTGGCCGCTGTTGAGCGCGGCGATCGCGAGGCCGTTGTGCTGCAGGTTGCCCGCGCCGCCGGCAATATTCACGCCGATGTTGCCGGTGGCGCCGGTGAGCGTGTTGGCGCCGAGCATCGCGGTACCGACGAAACGGCCGTCGACGCCGGCACCCGCCACCTGGGTGTTGTCGTCGGTCGCGACCATCGCGACCGTGTTGGCCTGGGCCGCGTCGGCGGTGGTCATCGAGCCGGCCAGGCTGTTGTTCTGCACGTTGCCGACGCCGACCGTCACGTTCACGCCCACGTTGCCCGAAACCTGCGCGAGCGAGCCGTCGCCGAGCGAGGCATTGAGCACGAAGTTGTCGATGCGCGCGTGACCGGCCGAGGACTGGTTGCTGAAGATCTGCGCGTTGCCGAATACGTTGCCGATGTCGACCGAGGCGAGCGACACGTCGTTGCTCTGCACGTTGTCGATGCCTTCGGCAAGGTTGATGCCGAGATTGCCCTTCACGCCGGTGGCGGCGTTGTTGCGGGTGGTGGCGCTTAGCGTGCCGGGCTGTTCGGCATCGACGACCTGGGTGATGCTGCCGGTGGTGGCCACGTGCGTCGAGTCGTAGCGATTGCTGTAGCCCCAGGCTGCCGCGCGGGCCGATTCCGCCTGCTCCTGCCGCGAGATCGAGGCGCTCGAGCTGTCATGCGCCTCGCTCTGTGTCGCCCCCGCGCTCCAGGCCGTGCCGAAGCGCTCCTGCGTGCTGCTGTTGCTCGCCTCGGCATGCTGGTGCGCCGACCCGGAGGCATTCGCGTAGGACGTGCCGCCCCAGGTCGCGCCGGCGCCGCCGACGATATAGCCGCTTTCGTTCTGCGAGGCGCTGCCGCCCGCCACGAAGCCGAGCAGGCCGGGCAGGACGTAGCCGCTGAGCTGCGCCGACTGGCTGGTGCCGGCCGCCACGGCCGCGCCGCCGGCGATGACGGCCGACCCGCCGCCATTGCCCGATTGATGCAGGCTCGACGATTGGTCGAGGGTGGTGCTCTGCTGGGCCGACGCGGTGCCGTACGTGCCGCCCGCGATCCAGCTGCTGCCGCCGCGCGAGCCCGATTGCGAGGATGCTGTCTCGAGCGAGGCATCAAACGAGGCGCTTTGCGCCGAGGCGTGGTAGGACGCGCCCTGGACTCGGGTGCTGGCCGACAGGTTGTCGACGCGGGTGGTCACCGCGCCCTTGGTATAGCGCTGCGCGAGCGGTTCGAGCGAGACGTGGTTCAGCACCACCGCCTGATTGTTGTTGATGACCGCCCCGGCACTGCTCGTGACATGGACGGCGCCGTACAGGCCGACCACGCCGAACACGCCGACCGCCTCGGTCACGGCAGTCAGGTCGTACAGGTGGGCTTCGGTCGCGTAGGCCGAGCCGGCCGTGAATGCGAGGATGGCTGCTGCGATGACGGTGCGCTTCATACGGATCTCCAGGTTGGATGGGACTGCGGAATAAAAAGCGGGTCTTCGCGGAAAAGTGTGATGGGGAAACGCTATTTTTCAGATTCGAGGCAGCATGCAAGTGAGGATCTTCAAG
>JAYFRU010000407.1:0-3252 GCA_040946965.1 Burkholderia sp.
AGAGACGGGCTTCGTGTTTCAACCCAGAGGGGCGTCGGGCTACCTGAGTTGGTCCGAGGCCTAAAGATACAAGGGGCTCGGCTGGCTGCGCCCCTATCTGTAACCTCCATCGAACCACACGCCCATGAAAGTCCTGATCACCGGCGGCGCCGGCTTCCTCGGCCGGCGCCTGGCCACCCAACTGCTGGCACGCGGCGAACTGGCCGGCCCGAACGGCACGCCCGAACGCATCGACGTGCTGCTCGACGTGGTCGAGGCCGGCGGCTTCAGCGATCCGCGCGTCAAGACCCTGGTCGGCGACATCGTCGATCGCGCCGTGCTGGAACGCGCAATCGATACGCGCACCGGCGCGATCTTCTATCTGGCCGCGATCGTCAGCGGCCAGGCCGAAGCCGATTTCGAACTCGGCATGCGCATCAATCTCGACGCCTCGCGCTCGCTGCTGAAAGTCTGCCGCGCGCTCGGCCATCGGCCGCGCGTGCTGTTCACCAGCTCGGTGGCAGTCTATGGGGGCGCGCTGCCCGAGGTGGTGCCCGACGAGACCGCGCTGAACCCGCAATCCTCCTACGGCGCGCAGAAGGCAATCGCCGAGCTGCTGCTGGGCGACTACGCGCGGCGCGGCTTCGTTGACGGGCGCGTGCTGCGCCTGCCGACCATCAGCGTGCGGCCGGGCCGCCCGAACGCGGCGGCCTCCTCGTTCGCCAGCGGCATCATCCGCGAACCGCTGAACGGCGAGGATGCCGTCTGCCCGGTGCCGCTCGACACGCGGCTCTGGCTGCTCTCGCCGCGCCGCGCGATCGGCGCGCTGGTGGCGGGCCTGGAACTCGACGGCGAGCGGCTCGGCAAGCGTCGCATGACCAACCTGCCGGGGATCTCGGTCAGCGTCGGCGAGATGATCGAGGCGCTGCGCGAGGTGGCCGGTGACGCGCCGGTGGCGCGGATCCGCCACGAGATCGATCCGCGCGTGGTGGCCATCGTCGGCAGCTGGCCGGGGCGCTGGGATACCGCGCGCGCCGAATCGCTGGGGCTGGTCGGCGACGCCTCGTTCGCCGACGTGATTCGCGCGTATATCGAGGACGAACGGCGCTGAGTCTGGCCGGCGCCGCACGACGGGGCCTCGGGCTCGTCATGTGGCACGGAGGGCCGTTGCGCGCAAGTCCCGCGCCGCAACGGCCGATTACCGCATATTTCCGCCCGATCGCACCAAACGGCGCACATCCCTCTCTTATTCCCAGGCACTCACGCGCAAGCCGTACATCCGGCGCGTCGTTTCCAGCGCCACACGGAGCCCGGCGCGGCCCACCGTTGCACTTGCAACACATCTCACCCTCGCTCGCAGGCCAGACGTAAACCACTTCTGGGATGATCCCCCGAACGCTCGCATTCAGGGTCGCAAGCTTTCGCGCTGCAAGGCGAACCGAAACCCGGCGAGCCAATCGAAATCCATCATGGCCGCTCTATACGATTTCGGCGCCCGCACCTTGCGCCACCTTTACGACCGCAAGATCCGCAGCGCCGCCGTGCTCGACACCGCCGCGCTGTTCCCGGACGCGCGGCGCTTCACCACCGCCTGGCAGACGATCCGCGCCGAGGCGCTGACGGTGGCGCGCGACCTGCCGCGCATCCCGCGCTTCCACGAGATCATGCACGAGCAGGCCGACATTTCGGACAACGACGCGCGCGACTGGCGCATGTTCATCATGCAGGCCTACGGCGTGCGCTTCGAGAAGAACCGCGTGCGCTGCCCGGCGCTCAGCGAGATCGTCGACGCCTCGCCCGACGTGCTGTCGGCCTCGCTGTCCTTCCTCGCCCCCGGCAAGCACATCCCGCCGCATCGCGGACCGTTCCGCGGCGTGCTGCGCGGCTACCTGGTGCTGTCGATGCCGAAGCGCGAGGACGGCTCGCCCGCTGCGGTGCTGAAGATCGACGGCCGCGAGCATGGCCTCGACGACGGCCAGTTCCTGCTGTGGGACGACACCTTCATGCACGAGGTCTGGAACGACAGCGACGAGGTGCGCATCGTGCTGCTGCTCGACATCCGCCGCCGCGACCTGCCGACCGGCCTGCGGCTGCTGTCGGCCGGCATCATCCGGCTGATCCGGCTCGGCATCGGCCTGCGCGGCGGCTCGATCCCGGTCTGAGGGCGCGGCACCGCTTTCGCCTATTTCTCGTTCGCCGCAAACGACAAGGCCGGCCCGAAAGGGCCGGCCTTGTCGCCCGCCTCA
The DNA here is from genome assembly GCA_040946965.1 of Burkholderia sp. GTDB lineage: Bacteria > Pseudomonadota > Gammaproteobacteria > Burkholderiales > Burkholderiaceae > Burkholderia. Next base: position 2,226 of record JAYFRU010000407.1, read on the forward strand.
TGCCGACGGGTGCGTCGGTTTCAGTGGATGCCCAGATACGTCTTCACCGCCGGTAGGCCCGGCTTGCCGTCGAAGGTCGTCACGCCGGCCAGCCACTTGTCGAGCTGCTGCGGGTTCTGCTTGAGCCACGCGGCGGCGGCCTTGTTCGGCTCTTCCTTGTTTATGATCGGCACCATCACGTGGTTCTCGATCTCGGTGCTGAACTGCAGGTTCGAGACGAACTTCGCCACGTTCGGGCAGCGCGCCGCGTAGTCGGGCGGGGTCGCGGTCAGCACGCGGGCCTCGCCGTAGTTCGGGCCGAATACGTCGTCGCCGCCGGTCAGGTAGTCCATCTTGAACTGCACGTTCATCGGATGCGGCTCCCAGCCGAGGAACACGATCCACTGCTTATCGCGGATCGAGCGGTTGACCTCCACCAGCTTGAACTTGCCGAGCCCGTACTGGTTGCCGTCGATCATCTTCTTGATCAGCGCATTGCCGTCGTTGCCGGGCTCGATGCCGTAGATCTTGCCGTGAGCTTGTCGGCGAACTTCTGGATGTCGGCGAAGGACTTCAGGCCGCCCTGGTAGACATAGTCCGGCACCGCCAGCGTGTACTTCGCGCCGGTCAGGTTCGGCGTGGCCAGCACCTTGATGATGCCGGCCTTGGTGAACGGCGCGATGATCGGGTCCATAGTCGGCGACCAGTAGCCGAGGAACACGTCGATCTGCTTGCTCTTGATCCCGGCGAAGATGATCGGCACCGAGGCGATGGTCTTGGTCGGCGTGTAGCCGAGCCCGGCCAGCATGGCCGAGGCCAGGCCGGTGGTGGCTGCGATGTCGCTCCAGCCGACATCGGCGAAACGCACGCCCTTGCAGGCTTGCGGGTCGGCCGCCTGCGCCGCCGTCCAGGGTGCCACGGCCATCCCGAGCCCGCAGGCCGCCGTGATTAGGAATCGCTTCATCTTCTTCTTATATGAACGCCTCCCGTTTGCGAAGGTTTTTCGTGTGTGCCGACTGCGACAGGATGGGCTGCAGCTTTATATCCG
>JAYFRU010000408.1:0-3228 GCA_040946965.1 Burkholderia sp.
CTCAAACTCGGCTGCTGCTTGATCTGCTGGAACACCTTGCAGCGAACTCAGAAGTCTTTATGAAACCGTCTCTTAGGGTCGAGGTCGGTGCGCACGTTCATTCAGCTTCCCTGGCGCTGCAGGTAGAGCGCGACGACGATGAACACGGCCTTGAGGATCTGCGCATAGGTGAAGCTGACATTGTTCATGATGAAGCTGGCATCGAGCACCTGCAGCAGGAGCACGCCGAACACGGTGCCGACGATCGAGATCCGGCCGCCCGACAGCGGCGTGCCGCCGATCACCGAGGTAGCGATCGCGTCGAGTTCGAAATTCACGCCGACGTAGTTCGGGTCGGACGCACCGAGCCGGGCCGAGGCGAACACGCCGGCCAGGCCCGCCAGCGCGCCGCTGGCGGCATAGACCAGGAACAGCGTGCGGCGCACCGGGATCCCGTCGAGGTAGGCCGCAGCGCGGCTCGCGCCGATCAGCACGGCATAGCGGCCGAAGGTGGTGCGCTGGACCACCAGCATCACCGGCACGGCCAGCGCGAGCGCGATCAGCATCACCACCGGCAGCGGGCCGAGCGCGCCGGTGTCGAGCAGGTCGAAGGCGTCGGCGCTCGGCAGGCTTACGCGCGAGCCCCGAAATCAGCGGATCGATGCGCAGGACCGAGACCAGCGCGCCGTTGAAGAGGCCGACCACCAGGCCCGCAGCGACGCCGGCCGCGATCGCCGTGCCGGTGCCGGCATCGAGGCAGACCGCCACAGTCGCTCTGGCCAGCGCCATCACCGAGCCGACCGACAGGTCGATGCCGCGCGTGGCGATCGCGAGGTTCTGGCCGACCGCGATCAGCACCACCGGCGCGGCCTCGAACTAGCAGGCTGCGGGCGGCGAGCGGATTGGAGAAGCCGGGCGTGATCGCCAGGCTGATCAGCACCAGTAGCGCGAGCGCCACGTAGACGCTGTGGTCGCGCGCCCAGATCAGCGCGGCATGGCTGGCCGCGTTGCCGGCCGGACGTTGCACGGGGGAGTTCGACAGGCTCAAGCGATCCTCGCGAGTGGGTTGGGGCAGTCCGGCGCGGGGCCGGCGGTGGCGATGGAGATTGCCATGCTCATGGTGGTCTGCCGGCGGCGCGGCAAGCGCGCCGCTCGGCCGCCTCATCCTTGGCGGGGCGCCTCGTCGGGATCGTCGGAGTCGACGGGGGGCGCCTCGTCCTGCCCGCTGCGCGCGAGGATCGCCAGCACGTCGTCGGAACTGGCGCCGCGGATATCCAGCGAGTCGGTGGTCACGCCCTCGTTGAGCACCACCAGCCGGTCGGTCAGCTCCAGCAGCTCCTCCATCTCGGAGGAGGTCACCATCACCGCGAGCCCGTCGTCGGCCAGGCCGCGCACCACGCGATGCACCTCCTCCTTGGCGCCGACGTCGATGCCGCGCGTCGGATCGTCGAGCAGCAGCACGCTCGGATGGGTGGACAGGCAGCGCGCGATCAGCACCCTCTGCTGGTTGCCGCCCGAGAGCGTCGAGATCGGCGCGCCGGGCCCGGCGGTCTTGATGCCGAGCGCCTCGATATAGCGGGCCACCAGCTCGTCCTGGCGGCGCGTCGAGATGAAGCCGAAGCGCGAGATGCGCGGCAGCACCGAGGCCACCAGATTGTCGCGTACCGACAAGCGCGGAAAGATGCCTTCCGAGCGGCGGTCCTCGGACAAGAAGGCCAGGCCGCGCTCGATCGAGCGGGCCGGCACGCTATTGCGCAGCGGCTGGCCGTCGCCGATGCGCACCTCGCCGCCCTCGGACTTCTGCGCGCCGCACACGGCCTTGAAGGTCTCGGTGCGGCCCGAGCCGAGCAGTCCGGCGAGCCCGACGATTTCCTTGGGCGCGATGCGCAGCGAGACGTCGCGCACCCGCGTGCGCCAGCGCAGGCGTTCGACCTGCAGGGCGGGCGCGGCTTGTGTGTCCGTGCCCGCCCCCGGGCCGCTCGACGCGGCCGCCGTGGCCCTTGCCCTCGCGGCCCAGCATCGCGGCGATCAGGGCGGCGCGCGGCAGTTCGGCGGGCGTGCCGGTCTTCACGATCGCGCCGTCGCGCATCACCGTGAAGCGGTCGCAGAGCCGGTAGCATTCGGACAGCCAGTGGCTGACGAACAGCAGGGCGATGCCGTCGGCGCGCAGCCGCTCGACCACCCCGAACAGCACCTCGACCTCGGCGCCGGACAGCGCCGAGGTGGGCTCGTCGAGGATCAGCACGCGTGCGCCGAGCGAGACGCTGCGCGCGATCGACACCATCTGCTGCTCGCCGAGCTCGAGCGCGCTCAGCTTGGTGGCCGGGTCGACGCTCAGGCCGTAGCGCTGCACGATCTCGCCGGCCAGCGCGTTCATGCGGCGCCGATCGATCAGCAGACCGAAGCGTCGCGGCTCGTGGCCGATGAAGATGTTCTCGGCCACGCTGCGCTCGGGGATCAGGTTGATTTCCTGGTAGACCGCGCTCACGCCCAGGCGCTGCGCGTCGCGCGGCGAGGCGAAGACGACCGGCTCGCCGTCGAGGTGGACCGCGCCCTCGTCGAGCGGATGAAAGCCGGTCAGCACCTTGATCAGCGTTGATTTGCCGGCGCCGTTCTCGCCGATCAGGCCGTGCACCTCGCCGGCGCGCAGCGTGCGCACCACGCCGAAGGTCTTGGACGCATGGCGCGTCTCGAGCACGATCCGGCCCGCCTCGGAGGCGGGCCCGGCGGCGGGGCTCGATGGGGCCGCTGCTGCCTTGGCCGGGTCGTTCATCGCGGGGCCTCCGGGGCGTGATGGCGCGAGCGGGCGGGGTGTCAGTACACCGCGCCCGCGTCGAGCGACTGCTTGGCGTTGCTCTTGTCGTAGAGCGCGTCCTTCATGATCTGCTTCTGCGGCACGGGCTTGCCGGCGAACCAGTCGGACAGCGACTGGATGGCGAGCGGGCCGAAGCGCGGATTGGTCTCGACGTCGGCCGCTACGGTGCCGGCCGTGATGGCGCGCACCACGTCCTTGGTGCCGTCGATCGAGACGATCGTCACGCCCTTGAGCTTGCCGGCCTGGCGCAGCGCCGTGATCGCGCCCCGCGTCATCACGTCGGCGTGCGTGTAGACGGCGTTGACGTCGGGATGCGACAGGGCGTTGTTGCATAAATCCGATTCGGCGCGGTGACGTGTTTACGCGCAACGGTCGCAGCGAGGCCTCTGTTAACAATTCGGGTTCGTGCGTAGAGTCTTGATGGTTGCCGAGAA
>JAYFRU010000409.1:0-3211 GCA_040946965.1 Burkholderia sp.
CGCCGCGCTACAGCGATACCACGTTTTACACACTCGTGCGCATGCTCTGAGGGCCGTGCCAATGGACCGCTTACGCGTGTTCCACGCGATGACAAGATTCGTGAGCAACGTCAACGAGCCGGAGATTGCGATCATTTCGTCGCGGCGACGTCCGCGCTCCGGCGCCACCTTGCCAATGTAGATTGCGCGCTGGAGCTGGTGAACTGACTCGCCGCGGTTAAGCAGCGTATGCAGTTCGCGACGAAAGTCCGCATTGCTGAAATAGTCACACAGGAAAAGCGTACGCAACAGCTTGCCAAGATGATCGGCGGCCCGATGAACCCGGTCACCCTGCGCGGCGCTGCCGAAACGTTGGAGCGCGACAATCGCGCTGACCCGTCCCGACCTGATCGAGGCAACCAGTCACAGCAATTCGTCCCAGCCGTCGCGAATGGCCTTGAGCGATATCTCGCAGGAAATCACCGAAGCCAACCCTTCTGGCGAGGCTGTTCCCCTTGGCAAATACAGCTTGCGCTCGGACAGGTTGCGAAGTCCAGGGCAAAGGTCGAAGCCGAGCAGTTTCGAGACAGCCATCCCCACGTTCGTATATCCATGCGTGTCGACCGAAAGCCGGAGCAGTCCGCCGTCGTCGCGATTTTCGTTGTGGCCGATTACACCTTCGATCGCCACACCTGCCTGTCGTTCGTTCAGCACGATCGGATGGTTATAGACGATGCCGTGCTGGTCCAGTACGTGCGTGTACATACCGACCGCGTGGGTGCGGCGTCGCGGATCGACCCGCGCGTAAAAGAGGTGCCGGGACGTATCCAGACTCATTGAATCGCTGGACGCGTGCTGTCCGGTACCCCAGAGTTCAGTGATCGGGTGTGTGCGCTGAAACTCCACCACACGGTCGTTTGCGCGGGGAAGCCGCCCCGGCATTTCGAGTGCGCGCATCGCAGTCGAGATGTGTGCCGGCTCCAGTTGCGGGATCATGGCCGCGACGCTTTTCGAATCAAGCTCGGTGCCGTGTGCAATCAGTGCCGCGTACAGCGAGACGAGTTCGTGTGCATCGCGCGCCTTGCGCGCCAGCAGCACCTCGCTGAAACCCGTACGGGCATCCATCTCCATGACCATGTCGGCAAACTGGGCGTTGCCGATTTCCTTGAACATCAGATCGCGCGTGCGTTTCGGTACACCGTCTGTCGGCAACGCTTCGAGCGCTGACAAGTGCAGCGCACCGTCTGGCCCGATCGTTACTCGCCCGGACTCGCGGGCTTCCTCCACCGCGGCGAGACTGGCCTGGAGGTGGCTCGTCAGCCGCTCAAGGAACGGATCCGCTGTCGGTGGCAAACCCAGCGACGAGAGATGACGGTCCCGTTCGCTTTCCCATTGCGCTGGCGGAATCAGCAACAGGTCGCGCTCGCGAAAAGACAGACTGTGATTGATCCACACCGAGCCACAGCGCAGACCCTTGCGCAAGCCCGTGAGTGCAGAGGCTTCCAGGGCTCGCAGTGCACGCTTGCGATCATCGCCCTCCACGATGTCGCGCCAACTGGCGCTGACTGGCACATCGCAGTCGCGCGGCAGCTCGGTCGTACCGCTGTCGTGCAACTGGCCAATGAGTTCGAGCTGCCGCAAGCTCTGCTCGGCCTCCCGCCCCGCGAACGCCAGTTCGCGCAGCGGCAGCAGCAGATTGCGGATACGATGGTGATCGTCGGCCAGCGTTTCGCGAACGCTCGCTGCATGACTGGCCGGCGCTTTTTCCGACAGATCCTTGAGCAGCGTGCCGATATCGGCGAGCCTTTCTTCTGCAGGACGACTGGTATCGTCAACGAGCGCCTTGATCGCAATCAGCTGCTGCCGGTACTCCACGGCCGAACGGGCCTGCCTGGTCTTCGTCCTGTCGTAGGCATGCCGAACCAGATCGCAGACGCGACGGCCTGTTTGATACAACAGCGAATCCGTCAGCTCCAGCAGCGTGACGCGCAGGAAGAACACAAGCTCGATCGTGCGTGTCGACGCTTTCAGCTCACGCGTCTTTGCAGGACGGCGAGCCTGGATGCGCTGCGCGTAAGCGCGCTGCTTTTCGAGCGGAATCGCATCAAGTGTCCACGTATGTGTAGCAAGATCTTTGAGAAAGTGGATCTTCTCGAACGTCTCGGTAATTGTCGTGGGGCTGTGTCGGGCAGGCGGCGTCTTCAGCCATTCGAGCACCGTCATGCCGGAAGCGCCATGCTGGGTGCGCAGAGCGGCATCCGCGCGCACCAGTTGTGCTTCCGCGACAGTCGCGCCGATTCTGACGAGCAGGTCGCGTTCGATTCCTGCCCATATCGTGCGACCCAGATCCCGCAGCGTCCGCTCGGCCGGTATCAGAATCTTGCGCTCGTACAGCCAGCAGCGCGCGTGCTAGATCAACTCGTCGAGGGTCAGAGACTCCCCGGCATCCTGCTGCATCCACACTTCGAGCCCCTGCAATCCATCCGGTCCGATCGACGTCAGGCCGAGATATTCGCAAGCTCAGACCTGATGGTCGTACAACGTATTGTAGCGTTGGTAGAGCGTTCGCAGCGAGGCAATGGTCGGGGTCGGCAAACCGAGTCTTTCGCCGACGTAGCGCAGCAACTGGCGAGGGATCGTGCCCACATGGTCGAGGGTATGGCCGCTCGCACGCAGGAAGATCAGCTGGATGGCAGCACCGGCACGGCGGTCGCGTCGAAAGCGCTCGTTTATCGCCGCTACATCGTTGACGGTCAGCGCGAAGTAGCGCTCGACATCGAATTCCGACAACCGGGTGGGCAGGCGATCCTGTCCCACATAGCGAAATTCCAGGCCCGGCATCTCCTGCCTCCCGTTAAGGTGGCGCGATCCGAAATCGCGGGCAGGTATCTTACTGCGGACGCTGGACTGTGCCCCAAAATTGCCATCTTTTCCGCCCGCAGATCCTTATAAACAAAGGCTTTCAGGAGAAACCGCCAGATTTTGCACGAAAAGGACGATTACCCCGATCCGGAAGATATGCGCGCGACGCCCGGGCAAACCCAGGCAGATCGGCGGCGCATCAAGGAGCTCGAACGAGAAGTCCAGCGCACAGACCGTGCGCTCGCCGAGACCACTGCCCTGTTGGGACTGTCAAAAAAACTCGTGGCGATCTTCCGTAAGCGGTCCATTGGCACGGCCCTCAGAGCATGCGCACGAGTGTGTAAAACGTGGTATCGCTGTAGCGCGGCGG
>JAYFRU010000410.1:0-3204 GCA_040946965.1 Burkholderia sp.
GGCCCGCCGATGCACGTCGGCGGGCACCCGCCTGGCACGCGGGCAGGCTTGCGCGCCTTGCGCGGGGCGCCGGGCCGTTGCCTGAAGAGGAACGGGCCCAGCGTACACCATCAATAAGACACGCGTTCAGGCATTCATGACAGGCGCGGGCGCAGGCAGCCGAGCGTCGCGTCTGGCACGGTGGTGAGCAGGGTGTGGATCGCGAAGCTGACATCGGCGCGCGCGAGGTCGAACCAGACCGCCATGCGGGCGCGATGCGCGTCGATATGCGAGACATAGACGCCGAGCGGTGAGCGCAGCAGCGCGCGGCGTTGCGCGCAGAGGTAGTTGGCGCTGCCCTCGAGCGTGACCGGCAGCAGCACGCGCGGGGTGCTGTCGCGGGCGAGCGGCGCGCTCGGCGAGATCGACGAACGCGCCGGACGTGTCTGGCGCGGGCGTGCCGGGCCGATCGAGACGATTGGACGGGCCTGTCGGGTGGTGGCTTGGGCGGTGGACGTGGCGGTGCGGGTAGCAGGCATGATGTCGGCGGAGAGCTGCGGTTACGAACACAGCCTCAAGGTACGCGCCGGCGCGTAAGCGTCTTGCAAAAATATCGGCGGAGGGAGCAAAGAAGCGGCAATCGCGGCTGATCGAGGGGCGCGAAGCCGAGCTGGAGGCATCGCTCGGAATATGCCGAAGCGCGTGTCGGCCGCGCGTGCCCGGCGGATTTTGAAGCGGTGTTGCAACGCGGCATCGACGACCGACAAGCAGCGTTTCGCATCATGATGCGAAACGCGCGCGAGGCACCTGCCGGACGGGAATTGATTCGCTGCAGCAATCACGGAGCAATTGGCGTGCCTGAAACGTATCCGCGCCGGCCGACTTTTCGGTGCGGAGGGCCCGTCGCGCCCCTTAGCCGCCGTCGACCGGATCCGCCGCCTCGCCGCGCTGGCGATTCGCGAGGAACTCCCTGACCAGGGGGAGCGCGGCGCGGCAGGCCTCGAGATCGAAGCTATGGATGGTGCTGGCCGGATCCTGGCCCAGTTGCGTGGCCAGCCAGCGTATCCCCTTGGCGCGTGCCCCGAAGGCATTGCAGCCGTCGCGGCGCATCTTGGCGGCCACCAGCGGTTCGAGCGCCGCGTGCAGGTCCGATTTCGCCTGGCGCAGCTCGGCATTGGCCAGCCGGCCGAGCGGCACGTGGCGGCGGCTGCGCGGGAAGATGCCGATCCAGGCATCGCAGGGCGGGCAGACCCAGAGTTCGCCGTGCTCGTCGCGATACGGGTAGGCGGCATCGCCGAAGCGCGCGAGCAATGCCTTCTCGCCGCAATAGTCGCAAACGGGTTGAGGCAGGGCGGAAACGGGACGGCCAACGCACATGGGCTGAGGATCGGCGAGCGGGATCTGAGTGGAAACAAGCCACAGTATACGGTGGCCCGGCACGCGCCCCCAAACAGGCGCTGCGGCCGGCTCAGGCCAGCACCACGCCCTGTGGATCGCAGATCCGGTTGCGGCCGGCGGTTTTCGCGTGATAGAGCGCGGTATCGGCGAGATTCACGAAGGCGGCGTCGCTGGCGGCCGCCGCCTCGCCCGAGGTGACGATGCCGATGCTGACCGTGACGCGGCCGTAATGGCTGCTTGCGTGCGGAATCGCAAGATCGTAGATCGAGCGGCGCACGCGCTCGCCGAACTGCGCGGCGCCGCGCGCATCGGTATCGGGCAGCGTGACCACGAATTCCTCGCCGCCGTAGCGCGCGACGTCGTCCGAAGGGCGCTGCGCGCAGCGCGTCAGCACGCGGCCGACCTCGCGCAGCACCTCGTCGCCGGTCGGATGGCCGTACTGATCGTTGTAGGCCTTGAACTGGTCGATATCGACGGACAGCAGCGACAGCGGTTGGCCGGTCCGTTGCGTGCGCAACCATTCCACGTGCAGCGTGGTGTCGAACGAGCGGCGGTTGCCGAGGCCGGTCAGCGCGTCGGTGCGCACCAGCCGGCGCAGCTGTTCCTCGGCCCGCTGGCGGCGCCGCAGCTCGTGCGAGAGCAGCACCGAGCCGGCCGCCACCACCAGCGAGAACACCAGCACGATCGCGCCGAGCCGTTCCGCGCGATGCCGCCATTCCATGCAGATGTCGCTTTCGGCCGGTGCCACGTCGACGATGATCGGCAGTGTCGGCAGGCGCTTGTAGACATAGAGCCGGCGCGTGCCGTCGAGCGAGGCGAGGCCGGGCACGGCACCCTCAGGATGGCGCATCGCATCGAGGTACACGGTGGCGCGGCTGACGCCGCGGCCCACCATGCGGGGTCGTAAGGCAGCCGCGTGATCAGCGCGCCGTTGGTGCCGAGCACCGCCGCCGAGCCGTGCGGGCCCACCTGCAGGCCGTCGAGCAGCGAACGGAAGTAGTCGACGCTGAGCGCGCCCACCACTACGCCGCCGAACGAGCCGTCGGGATTGTCGATGCGGCGCGACAGCGTCAGCATCGGCTGGCCGCCGTGCACCGGCGAAGCGTAGGGCTTGCTGATGAACAGGCCTAGTTCGGGGTGGCTGCGATGGATCGCGATATCGTCCCGGCTGGAGAGATCGGCCGGCGGCGGTATGTCGGAGCGTGAGTCGATCACCACCCGGCCGTCGGCGTCGACCACGTAGATGGTGTCGAGATAGCGGCCGGTGGTGGCGCGGTCGAACAGCACCAGGTTGCGCAGATGCGGCGGCAGGGCTATCACCGCCGGCTGGCGCATGCTGTCGACCACGGCCTGCAGCGAGAGATCGTACTGCTCGATGCTGCGCGCGATATCGCGCTCCAGCACCAGCACCAGGTTGCGCGAATTGCCGGCCGCGCGCTGATAGGCGTCCGAGCGCGACTGGTAGAGCACCAGCGCGCTGAGCGCCCAGAAGAACACCAGCAGCAACGCGCCGGTGATCAGCACGCCGGGCGGCGTCAGCAGGCGCGCCGCAGGCAGCTTCCAGGGACGGCGCGGCGAATCAGACAGGCGATCCGGGCATGAGGTGCTCGGGTGCGACGGGACGAACGATGAACGGCGCTTCGCGAGGCAGGTCGCGGCCGGCCTCGCGCGGCCGCAGCGCGCCGCAGGTCCGGCGCGCATCCGGCCCGATTATCGGAGCAAATCGCGGGCGCGCGTGAGGCATCGGCGATTTATTGATATTCGCGTAAATCATGACATCACCCAAGCGTAGCCTGTTTCCAGCAGGGGTCGATGATCGAAGGACGC
>JAYFRU010000411.1:0-3202 GCA_040946965.1 Burkholderia sp.
GCAGTCCGTCCACATCGGCTGAGATCATGAGCAAAGGCATTACTCCGTCCTCGCGCCTGATTTATGCAACAACGCCGTTCCGTGGCAGTCGTTTAACGAGTTCCGTTGGACATGTACGGATACTATGACCAAGCCCGATCGCTGCCGATCAGCTGCGCACGCGACTCGCTGAAACAGTGCCGATCGTCGGCCGTGATCTGGATGTCGCGGAGCAGTTCGTACATGAGATCGTCCAGTTCCTGGTCGCAACCATAGGGCACACGCAGATCGTATTCGCCGTCAACGACTTTCACGGCTTCATACTCGTCGAGAATCCAGAATTCGATCGCCTCGATCGAACGTTTGCGGCCGCGCACGTATTTGCTGTTGTTCCGAATATCCAGTGTCAGGTGAACGGTTGCGGTGCGTATGGCGGCCTCGCCGGCAACCTGAATCGCGTCGACGCGTTCGGCCGGCACCGCTGCGTTGGTCGTGGGCGTGTCGATCTCCGGCGCCGGCGCCGGCGCTGCGCTCGCCACGGCTCTTTTCCCGAAATACCGGCCCAGCTCGGCCCGAATGCGCCGCTGCTCGGCCGTCACGTAGACGGTAGTGGTCTGCAACGACGCGTGGCCGAGCACGCGCTGCGCGACGTCGAGTGGCACACCCGCGGCGACCGTTTGCGTGCCGAACGTGTGACGCAGCGCGTGCGGTGAGGTGCGCGCCAGCTGCTGGCGCTCCGCCTCGCTCAGATCCGGTAGGGTCGCCGGCCAACTTGCCTGGAGCTGCGCGAGCGCCCAAGCAACCAGGCCGCGCGCCGGCCGTACTGCATAGCCGCCGATCTCATCCAGCTCGCCGGCGGCCAGGCGCGCGGCCTTGGCGTTCGCGTTCGGCGTCGACGGCAGCGTGAGCGGCGCGACGAGCGCGCGCCGCTCGGTGCCGGCATCGAAATCGGCACCGCGATCGCGCCAGTGCGCGACGATCGCCGCCGCGCATGCTTCGCTCACGGGCGTCACGCGCGCCTTACTCCCCTTCCCCACGACCGTCAGTTGCCAACTGGCCGGCAGGTCGCCGTCAGCCGGCAGCTGCTGCAACTGGTCGCGCGTCGCGGCGGCGGCTTCCGCGATGCGCAGGCCGCTGTCACCCATCAACAGCAGCAGCGCGCGGGTGGTACGCCAGCGCGGCGCGTCCGGGCCCGCCCGTTCGCAGTGTGCGTCCAGGGCGGTCCGTACTTTGTCCCACAGCGTCGCCGGCAGCGCCCGGTCGATCTGCATGCGACTGACGCGCTGGACCGGCTTCGGATCGCGCACCGCGCGCCACGGATTGCCGGCCAGATAGCGCACGTCGACCAGCCAGTCGAACGCGCCGCGGATCGCGCGGATAGCGTAACGCTGGCTGTCGAGTGACAGGCCGCCCGGCGCGAACGGGCGCCAGCGTCCGGACGCACGCGACGCCGGCGGCCCGACGAACGCATCGGACGGCGCACGCAGGAACGCCTTGTACACGTCGCCATCTTCGACCGTCAGTGACGACAACGCGGTGCCGCGCACGGTGATGGCCCACAGCAGCAGCCGTTCGAGTTCACGAGTGTAGGCTCGCAGGGTCGCTGGCTGATCGGCATAGCGCGCCAGGTAGGCGCGCAGCGCGTCGAGATCGTGGTCGGCGTGCAGGTAGCAGAGACCCGGCGCGCGGTTGGTGCCGGCGGCGCCCGACAGTGCATGCGGGAGCGCCAGCCGCTCGAGCGGCGCGAGCACGCGGCCGCCGTCGGCCGGCGCCAGCGCAATCGCCTCCGCCGGCGCGGCGCCGCCGATCGGCTCGGACATATCGACGTCGGCGGCGATGGTCGCGCCCAGCGTTTGCGCGTGCGTGCGCAGCCAGGCGACCAGTACGCGCGCACGGCCGGCGCCGATGCGCGGCACGCGACGCCACCAGCGACCGCCGCGGCGATTGCAGAACGCGATCAGCTCGCCGAGTGTGCCAATGCCCTCGCCTGCGAGGCGTCGTGCGATCGGCGGCCGAAACCACAGGCCGACCGCGTGTGTCGACGCCGGCGCGGCCGCGGCGAGTTCGGCGGCCGCCTCGACCATCTTGAACGACACGGCCGTTAGGCGTGCGCTGCCGTGCTGGCGGATCGAGGTTTTCAGGTGCTCGGCGAGCGCCGATGAGCCGTTCAACAGTGCGAGGTGCACCAGGTCGTCGCGCATCGTTTTGAGATGCCGCTCGAGCGCGGCCGCGTCGTCCTCGTAGAGTGTGGTGTCCGGGTCGTAGTAACGCTGCGCGATCGTCGGCAGTGGCACGCGCTGCACCCAGGCGCGCAGCGCCGCGAAATCGCTGCGCGTGTAGGTGCGCGGCGGTGGCAGGGTCAGCTGCTCGACTGGCGCGTTCACGCGTGCTCCTGCGTGTGATGCGTGCGGTACGGCCGCGCGCGCAGCGATTCCCACCACGGCGTCTGTTCGAGCGTGGCGAGCCAGTCGAGTATGGCGTGGCCGGCACTGGTCAACTCGGCCACTTCGATCGGTGTGGGAACAAGCCGGGCCCGTTCCGATACCTGCTGCGACAACCGGATCGGCTGGCGGACCCAGAGGATGAAACCCATCTGCACGAGTGCATCGAACACGGGTGTGTGGCGATGGCGGACCACCTGGCGGTGACTTGCATGCCGCAGCGCGTCGAGCACGGCCGCGTGCGATGGCGTGACGGGGGTGATCGGTGCGGGTGTCGTCATCGGAGTGTTATTCGCCGAACAGATCCGCGTGCGTGCCGGTTCGGGCGAAGTAGATCGTGCTCGGTTCGACGCGATACAGCAGTAGCCAATCGGGTTCGACGTGGGCATCGCGGTAGCCGCTCCACTCCCCTTTGAGCGGGTGATCGCGATACGCCGGCGGCAACGGCTGCTGGTCGAGCAGCAACTGCATGAGTCGGCGGAGTTTGGCGGTGTCCTTGCCGCGCTTCTGCGCGCGCTTCACGTCGCGCTTGAACGCACTCGACAGGCGAGGTGCGAGCATCAGATGCCGAGATCCTTGAACATCGCGTCAGCCGACTCGTAGCGATGGCCGCCGCCCGCGTCGAGTTCGGCCATGGCCGCCCGGGTGGCGGCGTTGGGCACCTCGACCGGGAACGGTACGGCTTTGTCGCGCGCGACGCGCGTAAGCGCCATGCGGATGTAGTCGGACACGGACAGGCCCATCGCGGCGAGCGCGTCGGTGGCCTCCTGCTTCAGCTCGGG
>JAYFRU010000412.1:0-3193 GCA_040946965.1 Burkholderia sp.
GGCTAACACTTCCCCTTGTCGGGCGTGTAGAGGACTTTCACCTCCAAGTGTGTGCGCCCAGCCGGGCGCACGAAAAGGAAAAAGGACGCCGAGGCGTCCTTTCGTGTTTCCTGACGATGCCGGAAGGACTCAGCCCAGCAGCGCGTCGGTGAATTCCTCGGCATTGAAGGGCTGCAGGTCTTCCACCTTCTCGCCGACGCCGATGAAGTACACCGGCACCGGCCGCTGCCGCGCGATCGCGGCGAGGATGCCGCCCTTCGCGGTGCCGTCGAGCTTGGTGACGATCAGGCCGGTGAGGCCCAGCGCATCATCGAAGGCCTTTACCTGGGTGAGCGCGTTCTGCCCGGTGTTCGCATCGATCACCAGCAGCACCTCGTGCGGCGCGGCGGTCTGCGCCTTGCCGATCACGCGCTTGACCTTGCGCAGTTCCTCCATCAGGTGTAACTGGGTGGGCAGGCGTCCCGCCGTATCTGCCATCACCACGTTGATCTTGCGCGCGTGCGCGGCACCCACCGCGTCGAAGATCACCGCAGCCGGATCGCCGCTTTCCTGCTGCACCACCGTCACCTTGTTGCGCTCGCCCCAGATCGCGAGCTGTTCGCGCGCGGCCGCGCGGAAGGTGTCGCCGGCGGCCAGCAGCACCGATTGATCGAAGCTCTGCAGATGCTTGGCGAGCTTGCCGATGCTGGTGGTCTTGCCGGTGCCGTTGACGCCCGCGATCATCATCACCAGTGGCTGCGCGCGGCCCAGCATCAGCGATTTTTCGAGCGGCGCGAGCAGCGCGATCAGCAGGCCGCGCAGGGCTGCCTTGACCTGCTGCGGGTCGGTCAGCCGCTCCACCTTGACTTTCTCGCGCAGCGCGCCGAGCAGGTACTCGGTGGCGTCGACGCCGGCGTCGGACATCAGCAGCGCGGTCTCGAGCTCTTCGTAGAGGTCCTCGTCGATCTTGGTGCTGACGAATACGCTGGTCAGGCTGGAACTGGTCTTCGACAGGCCCGAGCGCAGGCGCGCGATCCAGGATTTCTTGGTGGCCGGTTCCGGCGCGGGCGGCGGCACGATCTCGACGGCCGTGGCGGCCTGCGCCTCGTCGTCGTCCGCGGCGGCGGGGATGGCAGGGGCGATGCCCGCAAGCGCGGCCGGCTCGACCGGAACCGCCGGCGCGGCGGCCAGCTCGGCGGGCTGGCCCGCCTCGGCCGCCGGGGCCTCGGCGTCGTTCTGACGGTCCGTCGGCGCGTCGTCGGCCTTCGAGCCGATCAATCGTTTGAAGAAGCTAAACATGGTCTGCTGGCTTGGGGGAAGAGGGGCGGGAACACGGCGGCTCGGCCGGCGGCCCGAATTGGGTGATTTTATCAGGCGCTGCATGTCGCGCGTCGTGCCGACGGCGGCGAGGCGCATCGCCGGCTGTGGTAACGTGCGCCTGTTCCAGGCCCCGAGCCCGTCCCGATCACCTCGTTCCAGCCGATTTCGTATGCCCCGTTCGCCCGCCGCCCGTCCCTCCGCCAGTGCCGCCTGCGGCAAGCTGCACTCAGTGCGCATCATCGGCGGCGAGTGGAAACGCACGCTGCTGCCGGTGCTCGACCTCGACGGCTTGCGCCCCACGCCCGATCGGGTGCGCGAGACGCTGTTCAACTGGCTGGGCCAGGATCTCGACGGCCGGCGCTGCCTCGACCTGTTCGCCGGCACCGGCGCGCTCGGCTTCGAGGCTGCCTCGCGCGGCGCGGCCAGCGTGGTGATGGTGGAGCGCAATGCCCGCGCGGCCGAGCAATTGCGCGCGATTCGCGAGAAGCTGTCGGCGCGCAACGTGGAAGTGGCCGAGGCCGACGCGCTGCAGCTCGCGGCGGGCCTCGCGCCGGGTTCGTTCGACGTGGTGTTCCTCGATCCGCCCTTCGGCGACGCCGAACTGTTCGCGCGCGCGCTGGCGCTCGCGGCACGGCTGGTCGCGCCGGGCGGCGAGCTGTACGTGGAATCGGGCGAGCCGCTCGATCCCGCCGGGCACGAGGCGCTGGCCGGCTGGGTGGTGACGCGCGAGGGCAAGGCCGGCGCGGTCCACTATCATTTGCTGCAACGCGAAAATGATGAATAATGCGCGTTTCCAACGAGGCGCCGCGCGGGATCCGCGACGTGCGCCCATCACGGCGGCGGCGCGCGATCCGTATTGCTGCTGCCCCAATTGCAAGTTCACAGGAGGAGCGACATGGTAGTCGCCGTGTACCCAGGTACGTTCGATCCGCTGACGCGCGGGCACGAGGATCTCGTGCGACGCGCCTCGAGCATTTTTGATACGCTGGTCGTCGGGGTGGCCGACAGCCGGGCGAAAAAGCCGTTCTTCTCGCTCGAGGAGCGCCTGAAGATCGCGAACGAGGTGCTCGGTCATTATCCGAACGTGAAGGTGATGGGTTTCACCGGCCTCTTGAAGGACTTCGTGCGCACCAACAACGCGCGCGTGATCGTCAGGGGGCTGCGCGCCGTCTCCGATTTCGAGTACGAGTTCCAGATGGCCGGCATGAACCGCTATCTGCTGCCCGACGTCGAGACCATGTTCATGACGCCGTCCGATCAATACCAGTTCATCTCGGGCACCATCGTGCGCGAGATCGCCCAGCTGGGCGGCGATGTCAGCAAGTTCGTATTCCCGTCGGTCGAGAAGTGGCTGACCGATAAGGTGGCCGCGATGGGCCAGCAGCCGGCCGAGTGAGGCGTGACGTCGTCGCCGGCCCGGCAGCATGTTGTGCCGGCGCGAGGCCGGCGGAAGTGAGACCAGTATGGCTTTGATGATTACCGACGAGTGCATCAATTGCGACGTGTGCGAGCCCGAGTGCCCGAACGGCGCGATTTCGATGGGTCCGGACATCTACGTGATCGATCCGAACAAGTGTACCGAATGTGTCGGCCATTTCGACGAACCGCAGTGCCAGCAGGTCTGCCCCGTCGAATGCATTCCGCGCGATCCGCAGCATGCGGAGACGCAGGACCAGCTGATGGCGAAGTACCGCCTGCTGATCGCCTCGGGCGATGAGGGCGGCGCGTCGTCCTGAGCTGACGCCGGCGCACGATGCGCGCGCCGGCCCGCATCCGATATGAAACAGGCCGATGGGCAAACGCCCATCGTGATCTGCGGTGAGATATTTCCAAGGGTGTAGGTGAGATATTTGCCTGGACTACCCCGGACAAGACGTGACTTGCCTGGACGACT
>JAYFRU010000413.1:0-3185 GCA_040946965.1 Burkholderia sp.
TCCCGCAACCCCCCTTCCAGACTGGCTCTCAGGCAGTTTTATCATGAAAATTCATCACACTTTTCCGCGAAGACCCCCTCTTCGGTCGCGTTCGACATTATCTCGCAAGCGACAGCGCGCCGGTGCCCTTCCCGCGCCGACGCGGCGCCGCCACAGCAGCACGACAGCAAGCTCGGCGCCCGGCCGGTTTTGCTAGAATCGTACGGTTAATCCGGAGAACCTCATGAAGCCGCTCATTTTCGCCGCCGCGCTCGCGACGGCCATCGCCCTCGCCGAGCCCGCATTTGCCGACGGCCAGCGGCCGAGCGACGAAGCACGAGCCCGGGCCGCGCAGGACGAAGCCGCCGGCCTGCCCGACCTCACCAAGATCAACCGCCCCGGTGCCGAAGTCAGCTCGAAGGTCGAATTCGACGGCATCACGCGCACGCCCAGCTTCCACGAGAAGGGCGTGAGCGGCACCGAGGTCACCGAATACCGCGATCGTGGCAAGCCGGTCGAGATCGACGTGCGTTCCAACTTCGGCACGCGCTACCAGATAAGCTCGACGCCCGACATCTCGCTGCGTCCGCACCAGGGCAACGTGCCGGTCACGCGCGTGCCCTCGATCAATCTGCACTACTGACCCATCCCGCCGGCATCGCCGGTTTGGCGAGGCGGCCCCGGCCGCCCCCTCCGCAGCCGCCGGCCCGCTCGCCGGCCTGCCAACCCGTTTCGACGCTTCCCTGCATGGCAGTTTTCACCGCAGTCTCCGATTCCGATCTCGCGCACTGGATGCGCCACTACGATCTCGGCGAAGTCGTCGCGTTTCGCGGCATTCCGTCCGGCATCGAGAACAGCAACTTCTTCCTGACCACCACGCGCGGCGAATACGTCCTGACCATCTTCGAGAAGCTGATCGCCGCGCAGCTGCCGTTCTACCTGGAGCTGATGCGCCATCTCGCCGAGCATGGCGTGCCGGTGCCGGACCCGATGGTGCGCGCCGACGGCACGCTGTTCGGCGAACTGCACGGCAAGCCGGCCTCGATCGTCACCAAGCTGGAGGGCTCGGCCCAGCTCGCACCCGAGGTCGAGCACTGCGTCGAGGTCGGCCAGATGCTGGCGCGCATGCACCTGGCGGGCCGCGACTACCCGAACCGCCAGCCGAACCTGCGCAGCCTGCCCTGGTGGCAGGACAACGTGCCGGCCATCGCTGCCTTCATCGACGGCCAGCAACGAGCGCTGCTCGAAGGCGAACTCGCCCACCAGGCCGCCTTCTTCGCCTCGGACGACTACGCGGCGCTGCCCGAAGGCCCCTGCCACTGCGACCTGTTCCGCGACAACGTACTGTTCGCGCACGCGGCGCCCGACACCGGCCACACGGTGCGTCTGGGCGGTTTCTTCGATTTCTATTTCGCGGGCTGCGACAAGTGGCTGTTCGACGTCGCCGTGACCGTCAACGACTGGTGCACCGATCTGCCCACCGGCGTGTTCGACACGCAGCGCGCCGACGCGCTGCTGCGCGCCTACCAGACCGTGCGCCCGTTCACCGACGACGAACGCCGCCGCTGGCCCGACATGCTGCGCGCCGGCGCGTACCGGTTCTGGATCTCGCGCCTGTATGATTTCCACCTGCCCCGCGCCGCCGAGATGCTGAAGCCGCACGATCCCGGCCATTTCGAGCGGATCCTGCGCGAACGCATCGCCCATGCGCAGGCACTCCCCGAGCGACACGACCCATGCAACTGATCGAAGTCCCCGCCAAGACCGGTTACGTCTGGTTCCGCCAGGGCATCTGGCTGTTCCGCCGCAATCCGCTGGCCTTCATCACGCTGTTCTTCACCTATCTGCTGGCGATGATGATCGGCCCGGCGCTGCCGCTGCTGTTCATCCCCGGCATCTCGGTCGGCTTCATGGCGGCCTGCCGCGACGCGGTGGCCGGCAAGCCGGTGCTGCCGACCATCCTGATCGACGGCTTTCGCGCCTACGGCAGCCTGGCCACGCAGCGCCTGTTCACGCTGGGCGGCATCTACATCGTCGCGATCGCACTGGTGTTCGCCTGCTCGGCGTTCGGCGACGGCGGCATGCTGCTGCGCCTGATGTTCGGCCTGGGCGACGAGAAGCCCGATCCGAACCTGATCTTGTCGATGGGCACCCTGGTCGCCCTGCTGATCTGCGCCACGCTCTACGTGCCGGTCGCGATGATGTTCTGGTTCGCCCCGGTACTCACCGCCTGGCACGAGATCCCACCCGTCAAGGCGCTGTTCTTCAGCGTGGTGAGCTGCTGGCGCAACCGCTGGGCCTTCACGCTGTACGGCCTCTGCTGTGGTTCGCGGTCGCCACCGGCGCCTCGTTCAGCCTGGCCGCCCTGCTGCAGGCGCTCGGCGTCGGCGTCTATGCCATGACGATCATGATGCCGGTCTCGGTGGTGATCACGGCGGCGCTCTACTGCTCGTTCTACGCGACCTATCGCGGCTGCTTCGGCGTGCAGGAGCCGGGCAGCACGGCCGTTCCGCCCCAGCGTTGAATCCGGTGGGCGGCGGCCGTCATGCGCCGCCGCTCGCCAGCCGGCCTCGATCGGCGCACAATCCTTAGCATGCGAATTTTTTGTGCCCGATCGACGGGCCACCGATCATGACCGACCTCCCCGCCACGCTCGACGAGCAGCTCTGCTTCGCGCTCTATTCCACCTCGCTGGCATGACCAAGGCCTACAAGCCCTTGCTGGAGCGGCTCTCGCCGACCTATCCGCAGTATCTGACGATGCTGGTGCTATGGGCAACCGACGACATCGCCGTCAAGGACATCGCCGCGCGCCTCAATCCTCGATTCGGCCACCGTCACGCCACTGCTCAAGCGGCTCGAATCGCTCGGCTATCTCGAGCGGGTGCGCGGCACCGCCGACGAGCGCGTGGTGCATGCCCGACTCACCGCCGAGAGTGCCGCGCTGCGCAAGGCGGCTCGCTCGGTGCCGGCCGACCTGTATTGCGCGATGCAGCAGACACCCGAGTTCCTCGGACAATTGCGCGAAAACCTCCGGCAATTGCGCGAGGCCCTGAGGGAACACAACGAGGAGTAAACCGAGTCGCCGGCCGCTTTCGCCGGCTTCATCGAAAATTACTCATAAGTCAGCAATATAGGAGACAGACGGGTGCCTGAAGAAGGATCGCACGAGCTTGGGGGTCCCGGCCGATTTGCGTGAGTTGTTCG
>JAYFRU010000414.1:0-3134 GCA_040946965.1 Burkholderia sp.
GGCTAACACTTCCCCTTGTCGGGCGTGTAGAGGACTTTCACCTCCAAGTGTGTGCGCCCAGCCGGGCGCACGAAAAAGAAGCCGGCCATGACGAGCCGGCTTGGCGATCGACGCAGGGGATCGGGCGGCGGCCCTCACCGGCCGCCGATGCTCAGGCCTCCTCGGCCCAGGACATGTTGTCCCGCGCGAGCAGGGCCGAGGACGCAGCCGGCCCGTAGGTGCCCGCCGTGTAGAGGCGCGGCCGGTCGCCCGGCTGCTGCCAGCCGTCGAGGATCGGCTCGACCCAGGCCCAGGCGGCTTCCAGCTCGTCGCGACGCATGAAGTGCGTGAGGCGTCCGCGGATCACGTCGATCAGCAGGCGCTCGTAGGCTTCCGCGCGGCGTTCCGGGATCGCCTGCTGCAGGTCCAGGTTCAGGCTCACCGGCACCATGTTCATGCCGCTGCCCGGCTCCTTGGCCAGCATCTGCAGCTGGATCGATTCCTCCGGCTGGAGTTGGATCACCAGGCGGTTGCTGTAGTGGCGCGGGCCGTCGGGGATGATCGAGAAGGGCAGGTCGGCGAACTCGATGACGATCTCCGACTGGCGCTTCTGCAGCCGCTTGCCGGTGCGCAGGAAGAACGGCACGTTGGTCCAGCGCCAGTTGTTGATGTAGGCGCGCAGCGCGACGAAGGTCTCGTTGCGGCTGTCGGGCGGCACGTTGTCTTCCTTGAGGTAGCCCTTCACGGGCTGGCCGTCCACCGCGCCGGCCGCGTATTGGCCGCGCACCGTGTCGCGCGCGATGGCGGCCGGCGTCATTGGCCGCAGCGAGCGCAGCACCTTCAGCTTCTCGTCGCGCACCGCGTCCGGGTCGAGCGAGACCGGCGGCTCCATCGCCACAATGCACAGCAGCTGCAACAGGTGGTTCTGCACCATGTCGCGCAGCGCGCCGGTGTGGTCGTAGAAGCCGGCGCGGCTGCCCACGCCCACCGTCTCGGCCACCGTGATCTGCACGCTGCGGATGTACGGCGCCTGCCACAGCGGCCCGAAGATCGGGTTGCCGAAGCGCAGCACCATCAAGTTCTGCACCGTTTCCTTGCCAAGGTAGTGATCGATCCGGTAGATCTGCGATTCCGCGAAATGGCGGCCGACGTCGTTGTTGATCGCCTGCGCCGAGGCCAGGTCGTGGCCGAGCGGCTTCTCGAGCACCACCCGCGAGCTGTCGTTGAGCAGCCCCGCGCCCGAGAGGTTGTCGCAGATGGTGGTGAACAGTTCCGGCGAGGTCGACAGGTAGAACACGCGAATCGCCTCCTTGCGGGAGGCCTCGGCCAGGCGCTGGTAGTCGGCCTCGTTGACGTCGATCAGCACGTACTGGAACAGGTCCAGGAAGCGGTCCCAGGCCTGCTGGTCGAAGGCCTTGCCGTCGATGAAGGGCCGCGATTGCTCCTCCATGAACTTGCGATAGCCGTCGATGCCCCAGTCGCGGCGGCCGACCGCGATGATGCGCGTCTCGGCCGGCAGGTTGCGGTGCAGGTGCGCCATGTAGAGCGCGGGCAGCAGCTTGCGTGCTGCGAGGTCGCCGCCGCCGCCGAAGATGATCATGTCGACGGGCTGGTCTTGTGCGGGCTGGTTGGGCTGATTCGTCATGGGTGGTTCGCGGTCAAAGTCGATGAGCGTTGAACGAACGGCTGATGCACCACTGCCGCAGTGCAGCGGAAAGTGCTAAGTGTGCACGGTTTTGGCGGATTCCGTGCATCCGCGTTGCGCAACGGCGTGCCGAAAATGCCGAAACACGCCGCCCGGCACCTTGTTGCGCGGCCGGCGGCTAAACATGCCCGGCTTCGGTGCACGGCCGGGCCTCGGGCCGGCTTTCGGGCGGCTGTCGGCGGCGCGGCGTGGCGCGGTCGAGCGGGCGTCCCTCGATCGTGACGGCGTCCACGCGCAGTTCCGGATCGAGGCGCACCGTGTCGGCCCAGGCGCCGGGCGCGAGCCGGCCGCGCTCGGGCAAGCCGATGAAATCGGCCGGAAATCGCGAGACGCGGTCCGAGGCGTCGGCGATCGACAGCCCGAGCTTCACCAGGTTGCGCAGCGCCGCATCCAGGGTCAGCGTGCTGGCGGCCAGCCGGCCGTCGGCGAGCCGCACGCCGGCTTGGCCGGGGTGCCGGAACACGCGTTGCCCGCCCAGCCGGTAGACGCCCTCGGGCATGCCGGTGGTCGCGCAGGCGTCGCTCACGCAATAGAGCCTGGGGATCGCGCGCATCGCGCCGGCGTGAAGATGGGCGAGGTCGGAGATCATCTTGGCGTATTCGGCGTGAGCAAGCGCCGCGCCCACCAGACCCGGCGCGCGGTGGTGCAGCCCGCTCATGGCGTTGAACAGATGGGCGAAGCCACTCGCGCCGCATTGCAGCGCCGCCACGCCCTGCTCGTAGCTGCCGGTCGAATGGTCGAGCTGGACGCGGATGCCGCGCCGGACCAGCCAGCGGATCGTGTCGAGCTGCCCCTCGAGTTCGGGCGCGAGCGTCACCAGGCGCACGCTGGCGAGCGCGAGCAGCGCCTCGATCTCGCTGGCCCGCGCCTGGCGCGCATGCGGCGGCTGCGCGCCGAGCTGCCCGGCGTTGAGGAAGGGGCCCTCGAGATGGACGCCGAGCAGGCGCGCGCAGTGCGCCGGCCGCTCGCCGCGGCCGACGCGGCCGATCGCGGCGGTCGCCTCGCGCAGTTCGGCTTGCGGCGCCGTCATGGTGGTGGCCAGGAAGGCGGTGGTGCCGCTGGCCGCGAGCGAGGCGGCCACCTGTTGCGCGGCCTCGCCGCCGTCCATCAGGTCGACGCCGTCCGCGCCGTGCACGTGCAGGTCGATGAAGCCCGGCAGCAGGTAGCCGTAGCCGGGCAGGGGCGCGCCGACCGGTTTCGCGCGGATCGCGGCGATCCGGCCGTCGGCGGCGGTTTCGAGCAGGCCGAAGGCCCAGCCGGAGGCGGTGAGGATATTGTTCATCGGGCGAGCGGGAGGCGAGGCGCGGTAGTGGCGGAGCGCTCATTACACGGCTTGTCGATCGATGCGTCCAATGACATTTATGGAGCACTGTGGCGTTGTTGCATAAATCGAGGATAAGGACGGAGTGACCTCCATGTTGTCGACCGCAGGCGATAGGGACGGACTGCG
>JAYFRU010000415.1:0-3108 GCA_040946965.1 Burkholderia sp.
CCTCCTCAGTGCGCTGAAAATACCAGGTGTACCTCGCCGGCTTCTGCGCCGTAAGAGCGGGTTCGCTGAGCGCTTACAATACACCCAGCTGCGCACGCTGTCCGACCCCGAGGGGGCGCGCTATCGCCCGTTCCGGGACATCACGCTCGACGCGCTGCGCCATGCCGGCCGCTCGCTCGGCCTCGCGCTCGGCGCGGCCGCCGAGAAGCGGCTGATGGACGAATACGCCTGCCTGTCCACCTATCCCGATACCGTGCCGGCCCTGCGCTGGCTGCGCGAGCTGCCCGGCGCGCCGCGCCTGGCGATCCTCTCGAACGGCGATTCGCGCATGCTCGACATCGCCGTGAAGAGCGCCGGCATGGCGGGCCAGTTCGACCGCGTGCTGTCGGTCGAGATGGTGCGCGCCTACAAGCCGGCCGCGGCCGCCTACCGGCTCGGCACCGAGGCCTTCGGCGCGGCGCCGCGCGAGATCTTGTTCGTCTCCTCGGGCTGCGTGCCGATCCACAACCTGATGGAAGATGCGGCCACCGCCGAGATCTCGCGCTCGCAGGTCTGGCAGTGGATCCGCTCGCCGAAGGGCGTGCTCGACGACGGCCGCAAGGTCACGGCCGAGA
Organism: Burkholderia sp.; assembly: GCA_040946965.1. Taxonomy (GTDB): domain Bacteria; phylum Pseudomonadota; class Gammaproteobacteria; order Burkholderiales; family Burkholderiaceae; genus Burkholderia. Next base: position 615 of record JAYFRU010000415.1, read on the forward strand.
TGGTGCGCGAGTACGCGAAGGTCGAGCTCGACAAGGTCAAGCACGTGGTGGCCGGCGATACCCAGCCCTATGAGCGCGCCGCCACGATCTTCGAGAGCATGTCCACCTCGGAATCCTTCACCGAATTCCTGACGCTGCCGCTCTACGAGGAGATCTGAGCCGGGAGTGCCGTTCGACAGCGATCGGATGGCACTCCCGTTTCGTATTGGGCAAGCGCGCCGCGAAGCGGCAGCTTCAACCCACCTTCAACCCATCTGCAGCTCGGCCGGCAGCTGGCGCGCGAGCCGGTAGGCAACCCAGTCGCCCGAGGCGATGCGCGGCCGGTCCGCGACCGAATGCTCGCCGACCGGGTAGTAGAGGCAGCCGTAGCGCTGGCCGGCGAGCTCGACCGTGGTCTATCGCGACAGGAACAGGCCCTCGACACCGGGATAGACCTCCTCGATCTCGTCGAGCACCGGCACCAGGCGCTCGTCGATCGCATAGACATCGCCATGCACGCAGCCCTCGCCGGCGCCGGGCACCATGCCCGGATAATCGCCGAAGTCGTAGAGCCTGCCGCGCAGCGTGCCCAAGCCGAGCAGCTGCGGCGCGCCGATGCCGTGTCGCGCAGCGGCTCGGTCGATGTCGTTGATCTCGCCGGCACGCAGCGTGCCGTAGACGAATACGTGGCGCATCCTGATTCCTCTCCTGTCGAAGCATCGCGGTAACAAGCCGGCCCGGCCGCCTTGCCGCCAAGGCGCGGGCGGCGGGGCGCATCCCGTGTCGATTGCCGTGACGGCCCCGGGTTTCCGGCGCGAAGCGATCATCGCGCAGCCGGCCGGCGCTGTCATCCCCTCCTCCACATCGCTTCGCGCTCGCCTGGCCCGCGCGACACGGGCCGCTGCCGACGGCGCGACCCGCGTGGCAGCAGCGCGGCGCCGCCGCTCATACAATATCGCTTCGCCCAGCCGCCGCGCGCCCGATGAAACCCGCCTCCCCCGCCCCGATCACGATCACGATCGACATCCCGCCCGAATTCGCGCCGACGCCCGAACATCCCCTGCGCGTGCGTCCTCGCCCGATGGCCGCCAGCATCCGCATCCCGCAGCACACGCACGCCTGGGGGGCAGCTCGCCTACGCCTCGCGCGGCGTGCTGCGCGGGACCACCGCCGGCACCACCTGGATGGTGCCGCCCTCGCGCGCGATCTGGGTGCCGCCGCACGTGGCGCACGAGATCGTGGTGGTCGAGGACGCCTTCCTGCGCACGCTCTACATCGACGAGACCGCGCTGCCCGGCGGGCTCGACGATTGCCGCGTGGTGGAAGTCTCGGGCCTGCTGCGCGAGCTGATCACGGCGCTCGACGTGCGCACCCTGGCGCAGACGCGCGAGCGCCTGCTGATCGCCCTGATCCTCGACGAGCTGACGCGCAGCGAGCCGCTGCCGTTGGGCCGTGCCGATGCCGTCCGAGAAGCGCCTGCGCGCGCTCTGCGAGGCCGTGCTCGCGCATCCGGCCCAGGCCGAGTCGCTCGACCACTGGGCCGCCAGCGTCGGCGCGAGCACGCGCACCATCGCGCGGCTGTTCCGCCAGGAGCTTGGGGTGAGCTTCACGCAATGGCAGCAACAGGCGCTGCTGGCGCGCGCGATCCCGCTGCTCAACCAGGGACGGCCGATGTCGCATGCCGCGCAGGAGCTCGGCTACCAGAGCCAGAGCGCGTTCTCGGCGATGTTCCGACGCGCGTTCGGCAAGAGCCCGCGCGCCTTCATGCTCGGCGATGCCAGCACCGCGCCGGCCGATCCCGACGATCCGGCCGCGGCCAGCGAGGCTGCGGTATCCGCCGATGCGGCCGAGAGCAAGCTGGCTAAACCGGCCGCCGCGGCCGACGCCAGGCTCGCCGCAGCCCCGCGCAAGCTCAGTTGACCAGCCGCACCATGTGGCGGATCGAGCCGAACTGCGCGAGCTGCGGCCCGGCGAGCCGGTAGCCCATGCGCAGGTAGAGTTTGGCGGCGGGATTGTCGACGAACACGCGCAGCTGCGTCTCGCGCAGGCCGCGCGCCTGCGCCCAGCGATGCGCGGTGTCGAGCAGGTAGCTGCCCGCGCCCAGGCCGCGATGGCCGTCGCGGATCTGCACGTCGCGAATATGCAGCGAGTCGCCTTCCTCGGTGATCCGCATCACGCCGACGCGCTCGCCGTCGCGCCCGAGGATGAAGTTCTCCGATTCGCACCAGCTCAGGTAGAACAGGTCGGCGAGCCACTGCAGGCTGTGGCGACGATAGTAGTCGCCCATGTTGGCGTGCGTGAGCGCTTCGGCGAACTCGAAGTCGTCCGCCTCGGCCGGGCGGAGCTGGAACAGCAGTCGTACGTCGGTGGGATCGAGCATGGCGTCGAAGGAAATCCCCGGATCCTCGCCACGATAGCGCAGCGCGCAGCCGATGCAATGTAAGCGCTCAGCGAACCCGCTCTTACGGCGCAGAAGCCAGCGAGGTACACCTGGTATTTTCAGCGCACTGAGGAG
>JAYFRU010000416.1:0-3107 GCA_040946965.1 Burkholderia sp.
GGCTAACACTTCCCCTTGTCGGGCGTGTAGAGGACTTTCACCTCCAAGTGTGTGCGCCCAGCCGGGCGCACGGAAAAGCAAAAGACGTCCAACGGACGCCTTTTTTCATGGTCGCGCGCGGCGCCTCAATGGCGATGCTGATGCCGTGCGCGAGTCTTGCGCACCACCAGCCAGCGCGGCGCGCGAAAGCGCACGATGCTGACGTAGAGCCAGACGTAGGTGAAGGCGAACACCAGCACGAAGGCGAACAGGTGCATCGTGTGCCGCCAGAACAGCGTGGCCGGGATCACCGCGATCAGGCACAGCAGCCACAGATAGGGCGAAGTCAGCGAATTGCGGCGCGTCAGCTCGTGCGCGACCTGGGTGCCGACGGCCCAGCGCATCAAACGCTTGTAGACCAGCATGTGCAGGTGCACGCCATCGGGAATGCCGGGCGAGATGCCGCGAATGAACTTCTTCCGATAGATCGAGAAACAGGTCTCGAAGATCGGGTACATGAACAGCAGCACCGGGTACCAGGCCGATACCTCGCGATGCCGCATCACCAGCAGGATCGCCAGTTCGCCGAGCATGAAGCCGATGAAGTAGGCGCCGCCGTCGCCGAGGAAGATCAGGCCGGCCGGGAAGTTCCAGATGAAGAAGCCCATGATCGCGCCCATCATCAGCAGCGAGGCCGACAGCACCACCGGGTCGCCTACCTGGAAAGCCACGTAGGCGAGCGAGGCCAGCATCATGAAGGCGACCATCGAGGCCAGGCCGTTGAAGCCGTCGATGATGTTCACGGCATTGGCGAGCGCGGCCACCGCCAGCACCGTCACCACTGCGGAGATCGCCGTGTAGCCGAGCAGGAAGTCCAGCGGCGGCACGCTGATGCGCGTGATCGCCACGCCTACCGCGCCGAACGCGATCGCGGCGGCGGCCATGGTGCAGATCAGGCGCGTGCGCGGCGAGACCTTCTTGGTCAGGTCCTCGATCAGGCCGGAGGCGAAGGCCGGGATGCCGCAGGCAGCCAGCCCGGCGATGCTGCCGGCCACGGTCGGATAACGCAGCGCGAGCGGGATGCAGCCGATCAGCAGGCCCGCCACGATGCCGAGGCCGCCGACGCGCGGCACCGGATGGGCGTGGAATTTCTGCACGCCGGCGAGATCGCTGTCGATCGAGAATTTCTCGTGCAGGTGCGCATAGCGAATGATGTGCAGCGTGACGAGCAGGGAGGCGACGAACGCAACGGCGAAGCTGAGCATGGACGGTCCGGAAAACGGGACAGCGGATTATACCGGAGCCCGGCTCGCCCAAGAAGGCACGGAAATGCCGATATTTCCCTTGCCGGACAAGGACTTGCAAGCTTGCAGCGAGCGCCGGCGGGGCGCGCTTCAGGGGGCCGCGGCGGGTTTCAGGGGCGCGCCTTCGCTGGTCTGCAGGCCGTGCCGCCTGAGCACGATCGAGACCATGAACCACAGCTGGTTGTTTACCTGCTGCGAGAGCATCGCCATGTAGTGCGTCGTCTCGCTGTCGTGCATCACGGCGCCCCAGCGCCGCGTCAGCGGGTCCTGCTGCATGGCGATCAGGCGCCGCAGTTCGTCGTCGGAAAAGTGTGCACGCTCGATGAAGTGCCGGGTCAGCAGGGCTTGCTCGCCGTAGCCGGCCCGTGTCTTGCGCGAAATCATCTCGTCGACTTCCGCGCGGACGGTTTTCCAGGTGTCGGAGGTCGCGGCGGGATTGAAGCGTTTCGCCGCGTCGACCAGGTAGGCGGCGTTCATTTTCTCCAGCGAGGCGGGATCGCCCTGCTCGGTCAGGGCCACGAGCTGATCGACGAGCCCTTCGGTGGCGGTGCCGGATGGGTCGTTCCCGGCATTCGCCGCGCCGGGCAGGCAGGCGCAAAGCAGGGCGGCGGCAAGCCAGGTCTTGAGGCGCGGCGGATGGGCCTTGTCGATCATGCGGGTTCCGGGGCAGGCGAGAGCGGAGCCGGCATTATAGGTGCGTGCCCGGTCGCATCGGGGCACGGAGGCAAGCCGCCCCGCCGCCGGAGCGGGGCCTTGCCGGATCGAGCCGTCGGCCGGCTCAGGCGTAGCCGCGCGGATTGCGCGCCTGCCAGCGCCAGTGGTCGGCGCACATGCGCTCGATGTCGTACTCGGCCTGCCAGCCGATCAACTCGGCGGCGCGCGCCGGGTTGGCGTAGCACTCGGCGACGTCGCCGGGGCGGCGCGCCACCAGTTCATAGGGCACCGGGCGTCCGCTGGCCGCCTCGAAGGCCTTGACGATGTCGAGCACGCTGCAGCCGCGCCCGGTGCCGAGGTTGACCACGAAGCTGGCGTCGCGCCGGCGCAGCGCGTCGAGCGCCTTCAGGTGGCCGCGCGCCAGGTCGACCACGTGGATGTAGTCGCGCACGCCGGTGCCGTCGTGGGTGGGATAGTCGCTGCCGAACACGCGCAGCTTCTCGAGCTTGCCGACGGCGACCTGGGCCACGTAGGGCATCAGGTTGTTCGGCAGGCCGGCCGGGTCCTCGCCGATCAGGCCGCTCTCGTGCGCGCCGACCGGATTGAAGTAGCGCAGCGTGGCGATGCGCCACGAGGGATCCGAGATCTCGACGTCGCGCAGGATCTGCTCGGCCATCAGCTTGGTCTGGCCATAGGGATTGGTGGCCGACAGCGGGAACGACTCGCCGATCGGCGAGCGCTCTGGCACGCCGTAGACGGTGGCCGAGGAACTGAACACGAAGTGCTTGACCTGGCGCTCGCGCATCACCTTGAGCAGGGCGAGCAGGCTGTCGAGGTTGTTGCGGTAGTACTCCACCGGCTTGGCGACCGATTCGCCGACCGACTTGAGCGCGGCGAAGTGGATCGCGGCGGTGATCGGGTGCGCGTCGAACACCCGCGCCAGCGCGGCTTCGTCGCAGGCGTCGACCTGGTGGAAGGCCGGCGCGCGGCCGGCGATCTTCGCGATCCGTTCGACGGCCTCGCGCTTGCTGTTGACCAGGTTGTCGACGATCACGACGTCGTAGCCGGCGCCGAGCAGTTCGACGGCCGTATGCGAGCCGATGAAGCCCGCGCCGCCCGTCACCAGAATCGTGCCCTTGTCGTTCATTGCGCTCATTGTCATGCCCTCCT
>JAYFRU010000417.1:0-3063 GCA_040946965.1 Burkholderia sp.
GGCTGGCCCATCTCCTCGATCTCGGTTGTTCCGATGCCCAAGGTTAACAGCTCGCCGCGAAAGTTAACAGCCCCACATGGCCTTTTTGAAACCGTCTCTAACGGCGCGCCGCCCGCGCGCGTCGACACGCCCGCTGCCGCCGAAGCCACCCAAGCCGCCGGTGCCCCGCCGCCGCCCGTCGCGCCGCTGCGCGCCAGCAAGGCCCGTCGCGCGCGCCTGGTCGGGCTGATCCAGTCGCGCGGCGCGATCGGCATCCTGGTGCTGGTCTGCGCGGCAGCCGGCGCGATCTTTCCTGATTTCCTGCGTCCCGCCAACCTGGCGGACATCATCTCCGCAGGTTCTTTCCTCGGCCTGATCGCGATCGGCCAGAGCCTGGTGAGCATCATGGGCGGCTTCGACCTGTCGGTCGGCTCGATGGTCGGGCTGGGCATCGTGATCGCCGCCTACGCCGCTCCCTATGGCTGGGGTGCGGCGATGCTCGCGCCGATCGTCGCGGGACTCGTGGTCGGCCTCGTCAACGGCGTGCTGATCGCGCGGGCGCGCATAGCGCCCTTCATCGTCACGCTGGCCGCCCTGCTCGGTCTCAAGGGCCTCGCCCTGGTGCTAGCCAGCCAGGACCTGCTGATCGAGAATCCTGGCTTCTTCACGCAGATCGCCAACGGCTCGATCCTCGGCGTCAGCTCGCTGATCTGGCTGCTGGTGCTCGCCTACCTGATCGGCGCCGTGGTGCTGAACACCACGCCCTATGGCGCGGCCCTGTTCGCGATCGGCGGCAACGAGGAGGCCGCACGCATGCTCGGTGTGCGCGTCGAGCGCGTGAAGATCCTCACCTACGGGCTGAGCGGGGCACTGGCGGGCCTGGCCGGCGCGCTGCTGGCCTCGCACCTGGACTCGGGCCTGTCGGCCGCCGGCACCGGCTACGAGCTGCAGTCGATCGCGGCGGCCGTGATCGGCGGCGTGCTGCTCACCGGCGGTGTCGGCACCATGGCGGGGCCGTTGGCCGGCGTGCTGCTGCTGGGCGTGATCCAGAACGTGATCAACCAGGTCGGCACCTTGAGCCCCTACTACCAGAACCTCGCCAGCGGTGTGTTCCTGCTGATCGCGGTGATCGTGCAGACGGTGCTGACCAGTTCGCGCAAGACCTGAGGGTACGGGCCGCGCGGCAGGCCGGGGCGGCGCGGCATCGGGCGTGAAACACGGGAATTCAAGAGATTCTGGGGGTTCAAACGGAGGGGTGGTGCGTGAGGCCGGACTCGAACCGGCACACCCTTGCGGGCGTCAGGACCTAAACCTGGTGCGTCTACCAATTTCGCCACTCACGCACATCGATGTTCGCGAACGCCGCCGCCGCGAGGCGGCCGGCACGTTCCGCGAGCATGTCATCCCTGGAGTCGGACGGCCGCCGGAAAGCGCGAGCGCGAGATTTTAACCGATCTCCCCGCGCTTGTCTCTAGCCGCCACATCGATCGCGAGGCGGTGCTAGAATCGCCGCGCATTTATCCGCGCATTTGCGTCATGATGCGGCGCCCGCCACGCGATCCCGCCGCCCGCCCCCACCACTTCGAGCCCACTCGCCGCCACCCCGCCCGTGAATTTCGACGACTATTGCCAGCAGAAGGCCGCGCCCCCCGGCTCCAGCGTCTATTACGCGCTACGCCAGGCACCGCTCGCCAGCCAGGGCGCGCTGACCGCGCTGTTCGCGCTGCGCCGCGAACTCGAGGAAACCACGCGCGAAACCAGCGAGCCGACCATCGGCCAGACCAAGCTCGCCTGGTGGCGCAAGGAGCTCGCCTCGCTGGCCGAAGGCCAGCCTTCGCATCCGGTCTCGCGGGCGCTGGCCCATCATGCCGGCGCCATCGCGCGCGACCATGCCGCGTTGCAAGCGCTGGCCGACGGTTTCGCGATGGATCTCGAACAGGCCCGCTACCTGGGACTGGCCGAACCTGCGCCGCTACGTGGAGCGCGTGGGCGGCGGTTTCGCGGGCCTCGCGGCGCGCGCCGCGGCCGGTCCCGCCCTCGCCGATACCGCGCCCGCCTGGGCCACGACGCTCGGCGAGGGCCTGCAGCTCGCGCAGATCGTCGAGGAGGTCGGCGACGATGCGCGTCACGGCCGCGTCTATATGCCGATCGACGAATTGCAGCGCTACGAGGTGACGGCGGCCGACCTGATGCACCGCCGCTACAGCCCGGCCTTCAGCGGACTGATGCGATTCCAGGCCACGCGCGCGCGAGACGCTGCATGCCGCGCTCGCCACGCTCGACGAGATCGAGGGCGAGGATTACCAGGTGCTGCACCAGCGCATCTCGCTGACGCCGATCCGCAAGCTGTGGGTAGCCTGGCGCGCCGCGCGGCGACGCTAACCCAGGCCCGGGCCCGGACCTTGCGCCGGCCAGCGCCGACATTCCCGTTCAGACGCGCAGCAAGGGCAGCGGCGTGAAGCGCCCGCGCAACACCGCTGCGGCATCCATCCCCCACCAAGGCCCGAGCACGGTGGCATAAAGCTGCCGGAAATCGACCGCCACCGGCAGGTTGCCATTGCCGTCCAGCCGCGCCAGCGCGGGCGGCTCGCCGTACAGGCCACCGCGCACGCGGCCGCCCATCACGAAGTGCGGCGCGGCCGTGCCGTGATCGGTGCCGCCGCTCTGGTTCTCGCGCACGCGCCGGCCGAACTCGGCGTAGCTCATCACCAGGCTGTCGTTCCAGCGGCCCAGCTCGATGAGGGCCGAGCGCATCGCCACCAGGCCCTCGGGCCAGTTGCTTGAGCCCAGCCTGGTTCTGGTGCGTGTCGAAGCCGTTCAGCGTGAGCCGCAGCACCGCCACGCCCTGCCCCGCGAGCGGCCGCCGCTGCGCGGCGACTCGCAGCTCGACAGCACCTGCATCGCGGTCTTCACCGAGGTGCCAAACGGCCCCGGCGGAAACTCGGTGGCGAAGCCGAAGGCACCGTCGCGCGGGCGCAGCCGTGCCGCCGCGTTGACGATCTCGTTCCTCAGTGGATGGCCGCGCAATCCGCGAATCGGTGGAATCGCGTCGATCAGCGGCAGCAATTGCGTGACGTCGTTGAC
>JAYFRU010000418.1:0-3059 GCA_040946965.1 Burkholderia sp.
ACGGCAAGTGCGATATCCGCAGGACGTTTGCCTGCCAACCACATCCGGCCTGCACGTACGCGCTGCTTCGTTGCCTCTGTCTGCAATCAGGAATCGGTTCGGGTTGCGCGGCGCGGCTAGTTCATCGATGCGCGCACGGCCCCACTCGCGCAAGCGCTGTCGTGCGCGGCGCACAAGGCGCCGTTGATGGGCGTTCAATGCAGCACCGGCTTCGGGTCGGTCTTCGGCGGCCACGGGCGCGGCCATTCGAACGGGGGTTTCTCAGCGGGCGCATGCTTCGGCATCGGCGGATGCGGGATCTGAAGCGGAGCCATTACGCGATCACCCTGTATGCGATGACATCGTGTTGATGGCTCTCTTCAACATCGTCGGGAGTCTGGTCGGCAGAAAGCCCATGCTCGCGCCACGCGAACCAGCGAATCAATTCGGCCTCGCGCTTGCGGGTTTCGCCGTTGCGCAGCTTCACGCGGACAATCGCGTCGTTGGCAACCGGCTGCGCACCCGGAATGAACGGCTCAAAGCCTTCGAGACACGCGATCATCCAGTCGACCCAGTCGAGCCGGTCCTGCATGCGTTGCTTCTGCGAGCGCGAGCCATTCGGGTAGCCGTTCCCGTACTGCCAGTCTTCGAGCGTCGGCGAAAAGACATTCTTCGGCGGCAGAACCGATTCGATGTACTTCTTCAGTTCCGCGCACGTATGCGCAAGGTGCGACTGTCCCGCTGCTACGAAGTCCAGCGCATTGCAGACAAACGCGTCGCACTCGCCGCATTTCACGATGGCCGCGCGCGCCAGCTTCAGCGCTTCGATCTTGTATTCGGTCGCGATCATTTGAACGCGCTCACTTTCATGGGGCGGATGGTCGTCTGAGCCGTCAGCAGCGCCGCGTCATGCGCCGTCATGCTGGCGGCATCAGCGAGCGCGCCCGATTCGGTAAAGGAGCGGCAAGTGTGGACGAGACGCCCTTCGTGGTCGTACACGTACCACCACTTTTGCTGTGCGTGGTGGATGCTCATTCCTCGATCTCCACCGGATGCGCAACGACGAGCACGGGCCATGCAGTAGCGCGGACGTTATTCTCTGCGTCGTCCTTAACCTCGAATGCGACGGCCCTCAGGCATGGCTCCTCGGTATCAGTGGCCTTGTTGAAGATCTGCACGTACACCGTGCGCTTCTTCGGGGCCATGAACAGGTCGATTGGATGCGCGGACGAGTCAGCCGAGTGCAGGCCATCTTCGCGAACCCAATAAGATCCGCCGCCGACGATGAAGCAACAGTTGAGAGGGCTGCTATCGGTCTCGAAGTGGTGAAACTCCGAGACGCTGCGCCCATCGCGCGTGATCAGCTTTTCGCCAGCCTTGGCTTTGGCGAGGTCAAAAGGTTTCATTGGATTCTCAGTTGCTGGGTTGATCAGGAAGACCGATGCGCGCGCGAGCGTGGCGCTCGCTGGCGGCCCTCTCAATGCGCAGGGCGTCCTCTGCCTTGCGCTGCTTGTGGCGGGCGTACAGGAACGCTGCTGCGAAGCCTGCGGCCACCGCATACGTCAAAAGGATCAGTTGAAGGTCGCTCACCGCGTCACTTTCGGGTCGCACGACTTGCACTGACTGACGTGCGGCGCGTTCACGCTGCGGCACACGGGGCACTTCCAGCCGGTCGGAACCGGCGGCGTGGACTTGAGCATTTCGCCCGGGTCCATGAGACCGCGCTGGCGGTCTTCTGTCTTTAACACGATGTACCTCAACGGAATCTGCGGGAAAGGAAGGATACTACTCTGCTTATCCCATAGATTTAAGCGCGTGCAAAGACTATTTCGTGCGGCGCGCGGCGTGCCGTTGCTGCTTCTGCTGGCACTCGACGCATAGCGGTTGGTTGCGGGGCGTCGATTTCGTGCAGCGCAGGCATTTGACGAATGCATACCCCCACGATCCCGGGCCGTTGTATCCCCAGCGGCGGCGCATCATGTCTGCTCGTTGTACTTCTGGCCGCAGTGCGGGCACGTCGGGCGATCGTCCTCTGCCTTCTCAGGCTCCGGATCGGGCACTTCTGGATTGATCAACTCGTCGATCTCCTCCAGCGAAAAGCCGGTCAACTCCAAGTCGACGCCCGCCGCGCCGAGTTCGAGCATCTCGACCTTCAGCGTCTCCAGGTCCCAGCCGCCGTTCAGCGTCAGCTTGTTGTCCGCGATGATGTACGCGCGCTGTTCGAGCGGCGTCAGGTGCGAGAGGTCCAGACACGGCACGCGCTTGATGCGCAGGCCAATCGCAGCCAGCCGACGGCCATGCCCGGCGAGAATCGCGTTGTCCTTCCCCAGCAGGATCGGGTTCGTCCATCCGAAGCGGCTGATAGACACGGCGATCTGCGCGACCTGCTCCTCGCTGTGCGTCCGAGCGTTCTTTTCGTACGGGACGAGCAAGTCTACGTCGACTAGGCGCGGCATGATCAGTTCGACGGCCTTAGACATGTGCGATGCTCCCTACCGGGCGGATGCGCAGACAGCCATGCCAAACGTACGCGCCCTCAAAGAACGTGTGAAACAGCCAGTAGCCGTCCGGGATCTCGCGGCCCGTGCCGACGATCAGGAAGTCATGCGGCGTGTCGTGCGACGCATCCTTGTTGAGGAACACCCACGCGTACGGCGACTCGTCCTGCACGTCGATTTTCATCAGGAGCGATCCAGCGGGCAGATTGATCGTCACCGCCTGCCCCGCGCGGCGCAGCAGAAACTTGTGGATGACGTTAGCCATTGATGCACCCCACCACGAAATGACGCGCATAGCCTGAACCCGTCTCATCACGCAGCGACGCGAGAACGTCGAACGAGTCCTCGTACGGCACGTGATCGCGAATGACCCGGAACTCCCAGTTGACTGCGCCGCCAGAATGTCCAGGGGATTCGTAAAACAGCACCGGCTGGCCGAACTCGTAATCAGCACCGACGACCTTTGAACCAACGGTAAGCTGGCTGTATTGCGACGTGCCATTACTAGCAGGCCGTTGAAATACCGAACGGACTGACGCATTTATCTCCCCCGCGATCCAGAAAAGCGTTCGCGTCGCGCTC
>JAYFRU010000419.1:0-3058 GCA_040946965.1 Burkholderia sp.
AACGACATTGGTACGCTGCTCAGCGGGCGGCATAGTCGCCTCGGCTAAGGGATACGAAATTCGCGGGCAAGGTCACACCTTGCAGCGAACTCAGAAGTCTTTATGAAACCGTCTCTTACGCATGCGCCGCCTGACCACGCAGATCAATATCGACGGCGATCCGTATCTGTGGGACGACTTCGCCTTCGCCACGCGCGACGGCCTGGTGCCGGAGCTGAAGCAGGCCGAGGGCGCCGAAGGCAAGCCTTATGGACTGAGCGGCCAGTTCACGCTGATCGACTTCGACTTCCGCATGACGCGCGAGCGTGCCGCCCTGCCGAGCGCCGAGGTCGATCGCGCGCGCGCTGCGGCCCGAGCCCGGAGGACGACCATGCTGTTCCATGTGGAAATGAACGTGAACCTGCCGGCCGAGATGGACCCGGTCAAGGCGGCGAGCCTGAAGGCCGAGGAAAAGGCCATGTCGCAGAAGCTGCAGCAGGAAGGCATCTGGCGGCATTTGTGGCGCATCGCGGGCCGCTACGCGAATATCAGCGTGTTCGACGTGGAAAGTCCGGCGCATCTGCACGACCTGCTGAGCCAGTTGCCGCTGTTCCCGTACATGCAGGTGGAAGTGCGCGCGCTGTGCCGGCATCCCTCGTCGATCCGCGAGGACGGCAGCTGATCGACGGCGGCATCGGCCCTGCCGGCAAGCACGAGGCCCGATCGTTTCGATCGGGCCTCGTCGTTTCTGCCGCGCGCAGTTCAGGCGAACGGGAAGGTCATGGTCACCATGAAGCCGCCGTCGTCGGCATTCGAGGCGACGAAACTGCCGCGATGCTGGCGCACCAGCCGCTTGACGATCGCCAGCCCCAGCCCGCAATGCGCGTCGCCGCCGCGCGCCGCGTCGAGCCGCACGAAGGGCTGCAGCGCGCGCTCGAGTTCGGCCTCGGGAATCCCCGGCCCGTGGTCGCGCACGATCAGGCGATACCCCTGCGCGGCCGCCTCGGTGCAGATCTCCACCGGCAGTTCGCCGTAGGTCATGGCGTTCTCGATCAGGTTGGTGAGGATCCGGTCCAGATCGACCAGCGGCAGGCAGAAACCCTCGCCGGCGCGCAGGTCGATGCTGACCAAGCCGTCGTCGAGTTCGCCGCCGTAGTGCTGGCGGCAATGCAGGTCGACGCTCGCGGCCGGCGAAGGCTCGCTGCCCTCGCGCGCGAAATCGAGGAACTGCGTGACGATGCGCGACAACGCCTCCGAATCGCGCAGGAAACCGGCGCGCGTGGCCGCGTCGGCCAGCAGGTCGGCGCGCACCTGCATGCGCGTGATCGGCGCGCGCAGGTCGTGCGCCAGCCCGGCCAGCATCACAGCGCGCTCCTGCTCGCCCTGCGAGAGCTCGCTGACCATCTCGTTGAAATTGGCGATCACCTCCTTGACCTCGCGCGGCCCGCCGATCGGCACGGCTGGCTGGCGGTTGCCGGGCCGGAAGTCGCGCGCGGCCTGAGCAAGCCGCCGCAGCGGGCGCTGGATGCGCCAGGCGCCGAAGATCGCCAGCCCGATGCCGACCAGCATGGTCAGCGAGGACGCGCCGATGAAGCGCGTCACCGAGGGCATGGTCGAGGGCAGCGTGATCCAGTATTTCGCGCCGGGGTAGCGCGCCCACAACGTGCGCGTGTGGCCGTCGGCCACCACGTGCGTGCCGGGCGGCATCGCCTCGCGCAGGTGACGCTCGAAGGGGCCGTAGGTGTCGGTGCAGGGTTTCGGGCAGCCGAAGGCGACCGCGTCGCGCGTGTCGACGAACGAGGTGCCGAGCATCGCGCTCACCGCCAGGCCCAGCGCGCTGCCGCTGGCCTGCGCCTGGGTCGACAGGGCGATCACGCGGCGCGTCTGCTCGACCTCGAGGCGCAGACGCTCGCGGTCGAGCAGCACCAGGCCGATGGCATGGACCACCAGCACCAGTCCGATCGCCATCAGCGCCAGCCGCGCGAACAGGGTGTCAAACGTGCGCTTCATCACCCTCGCCGGGCACGAACATGTAGCCGACGCCGCGCATGGTCTGCACGTAGCGCGGCTGCGCCGGGTCGTCCTCGAGCAGGCGGCGCAGGCGCCAGACCGGCACGTCGATGCCGCGCTCGGTCAGGTTCGAATACGGACCGTGCAACAGGTCGAGCAAGCGCGTGCGCGACAGGGTTTCCATCGGGTGCAGGGCGAACACCTCTAGCAGCGCGTATTCGCCGCCGGTCAGCTTGAGCGCCTCGGTCTCGCGGTACAGCGTGCGCGTGGTGAAGTCGAGCCGGAACGGGCCGAAGCGCAGCGGCTCGCGCCGCTCGGGCGCGGGCCGCGTGCCGAGCGCGCCGGCCGGTGCATGGCGACGCAGCACGGCATGGATCCGCGCCAGCAGTTCCTGCGGCATGAGGGGCTTGCCGAGATAGTCGTCTGCGCCGAGTTCGAGGCCGATCACGCGATCGACGCCTTCGGCGCGCGCGGTTAGCATGATCACCGGGATCGGGTCGCCGCTCGCGCGCAGTTGCTTGAGCACGGTCAGGCCGTCGACGCCGGGCAGCATCAGGTCGAGCACGATCACCGAGGGCCGCTCGCGTTCGAGCCGTCGCTCGAGCGTGGTGGCGTCGTGCAGCACCGAGATCTCGATGCCGCGTTGCTGGAAGAAGGTTCGCAGCAGATCGCGCAGCGCGGCATCGTCGTCGATCAGCAGGACCTGGATAGGCGTGTCGGGCATGGTCGAGAAACGGGACGGTCAAGAAGAAACAAGAAAACCGAGAAGCGGCCGGGTAAGGATCGGAAACAGGGGGACAGAACGCTCCTCCCCTGCCGGCTTGCAATCCAGTGACTATAAGCGAAGCCGGGCCCGCATGGCTTGCATGATCTTGATTTTCCTTACGAAGTCTTACCTTGCGGCGGCTCGTTCCACGGCCGCCGGCAAGGCCGCTCACGCCGGGCGCTGCAATGGAAAAAGCGTAAGCGATCAGCGAACCCGCTCTTACGGAAAGGGCTATCCATTTAGCTCCACCTGAGCGATCATCGCAGGGTGAACGAGTTTCAATCATCCCCTCTTGGGGGCAGC